>QHYF01000463.1 GCA_003224075.1 Acidobacteriota bacterium | reverse complement strand
TCCGCCGCCAGCAGGCGATGGCTGCCGCCGGGTGACGCAGGCCGCGGATGAAACTCCGCCGGCTTCTGAGGCCTGCCCGTGGCCACCGGATGCGCCATATAGAGAATGCCCTTGTCAATCGCCGGCTGGCTCATCAGCGGGTCGCCCAGCCACTCCTGCCAGATCACGCGCCCTCTTCGCTCATCCACGACCACCAGCGTACAGCTCTCGGTGTTGAAGGCCACGAATCCATCGGCCACCACTGCTGCTGTCGGCCCGTCATCGCCCGTTTGGATCTTCCAGATGATTCTTCCTGTCTCGGAGTCCACGGCGTAAAACTCGTGCGAGCCGTAGCCCCCGCCGACAAAGAGCATCCCGTCGGCATAGGCCGGCGTGGCGATGGGCCGCCCTCCAGGCAGCCGCAGCACCCAGCCCGTCTTGCCGTCGGGGGTGCCGAACGAGACGGCCTCCAAATCGCGTCCCGGCGCCGGGAGATTCACGTTCATCGCCTTGCTCAAATCAATCCGCTGCGCTGCCGGCTTGCCAGGCCCGTCCGCAGCTTTGTTTGCCGCTTTCGTTGCGGATTTGACTTCCTGCCGCGCTTCCGGAGTAAGCGCAGCGGAAACACCCAGGAGCAAAGTCACGCTTGCACACGCACACAGCGTCCAGCCGGTTGGGGAAGACATAGAAACCTCCACGGCGCAGCGTGCTCATCTTTGAGCCGTTGCGCTTGGAGTTAGAACGGCCGGGATAGGAAATCTTGCAGGAGAAAATTTCTTGTGCGAAGCGGCGGACCCCGGTCGGGTCGGGGCCCGCCTGTCACCCGACAGCTATTTAGAAGTGGAAGCCGAGCTCCGCAGTGTACGACCGCGGCGTAACAAAGTGTGTTCCGCTGAACGTGGACAAGAAATTGTACAGCGCGGTCTTGTTCGTCAGGTTGATGACCGTGAAGCGCAGGCTCCACTTGTAGTGGTCGCCGTGGAAAAGGTCATCATCGCCCACGCTGGTATCGAACAGGTGTCGCGGGTCGACGCGGGGCGGGTTGTGATCGTCGTT
>QHYF01000113.1 GCA_003224075.1 Acidobacteriota bacterium | reverse complement strand
AATCCGAAAGCAAGCCCTTCCTGCGGGCGCAACCTGATCGTTCTTGATGGCGACGTGAAACATAAATGTTCGCCATCAAAGTAGCAGGATGGAGCGGGGAAGTCAATGAGTCAAATTAATAGTTATGTTCATTCAAATAAATAGAGATTATGCAAGGGGTCCAGTCCGTACGTGCGCCACTCTCACGGGTCCAGCGCAGATAAGCGATCCGCGCGTGGCAGGCATCCATCTTTGCCTTAAGACATCTAAACGGTGTGGTTCAGGCCACCCCGAAGAGAAGCAGTCTGAGGAGACTACATGAGGC
>QHYF01000112.1 GCA_003224075.1 Acidobacteriota bacterium | reverse complement strand
CCAGCGTTGTGGAAGCGAGCTTTCCGGCCATTACCGGCATTGGGGTTCGTCGAACTGTCCTGCACCAGAGGATGGTGGAGCGAGCACAGGAATGCGGAGTGTCTCTGCTGTGGAACACACCTGTTTCGGGCCTGACCCAAGAAGGCGCCATCCTTGGCGGAGAGGTGATGAGGGCGAAATGGGTCATTGGGGCAGACGGGATGCAGTCAAGGGTGAGGCGCTGGAGCGGCCTGGACTCGAATTCGCGGCAACCGGTCCGTTTTGCCCAAAGACGGCACTATCGGGTGAAAGCATGGACGGACTATGTGGAGATTCATTGGGGCAAAAACATGCAGGCGTACGTCACGCCGCTGAAGAACGACGAGACTTGCGTCGTGCTGATATCGCGCAATCCGCGGTTGCGCCTCGAGGAGACATGGCGGGAATTTCCGAGGTTAGCCGGCAGTCTCCTGAATGCGGAACTCAGCAGCGCGGAACGAGGCGCGGTCACACGAATGTGCGAACTGAAAACGGTCTGCCACGGAAATGTAGCGCTGACCGGAGACGCCTCGGGCAGCGTAGATGCCATCACCGGAGAGGGTCTTTGCCTGAGCTTCCGCCAAGCAATGGCGCTCGCCGACGCAATGGCGACGGAGAAGCTTGACAGCTACCAGCAGGCACATCGCCGGCTTGCCAGGCGGCCGCACCATATGGGCCGTTTGCTCCTCCTGCTCGACCGGTATCCGGCATTGAGAAGGCGCGCCATGCGCGGTTTGGCCAAGGATCCTCAGTTATTTGCACGCCTCCTGACTGTGCACCTGGGAGAGGCCTCGCCGAAATTTCTGGCCGCAACCGGTGTGCGCCTGGGTTGGCAATTTTTGGCGGCGTGAATGGAGAACGTGATTGATGAATCTGCGTCGAAGCCGTCTGGCAGCGATTTTCTATTTTCCGGTCGTACTGGTCATAACACTTTTGGTGCTGAGCGCATTGCCACAGCATGCTGCACCAAAAGTGCCCGCCAGCGATGTCGTCTTTTCTCTGGACGTTGCTCACAGTAAGGTGACTTGGTCGCTAGGAACCACCTTCCACACGGTACACGGGTCATTCGCGTTGAAAAAAGGAACACTGCGGCTGGACCCGGCGACCGGCAAGGCCAGCGGAGAAATCATCGTGGATGCCGCAAGCGGAAAGAGCGGCAACGATTCACGCGACAAGAAAATGCACAAAGAAGTTCTCGAGAGCGGGCGCTACGCCGAAGTGGTATTTCGGCCGGACCGTGTGGAAGGGAAAATTACGCCCCAAGGAACTTCCACCGTGCAGGTCCACGGTATTCTGGTGGTGCATGGCAGCGAGCATGAGTTGACCGTGCCTGTTCAAGCAGAACTGGCGGCGGACCATTGGACGGGCAACGGGAAGTTTAGCGTCCCTTTCATTGATTGGGGCTTGAAAAACCCGAGCAACTTTTTCAACAAGGTCAACCACGAGGTGGAAATCGAACTGGAATTAAAAGGGAGTTTGCAAGGCCCCGTAACGCCATAACGCGATCTACTCTTCCGACTCCTGAGTCACAATATGGATATCCACAGCGAGACTCGCGTAAGAACCGGGGCACAGTTCGATGCCACACAGACTCGTTTTCTCGATAGGCGGGAAGAGCCCAAATTAGGCCGGAACGCAGCCTAGATGGGGAGGCGGAGGAGGGCCTTGCAGCCGCGGGCATCAGCGCGGTTCAGCAACGTTAATTCGCCACCGTGAGCTTCCGCGATCTGGCGGCTCAGAACGAGGCCAATGCCCGAGCCACCCGGCTTCGTGGTGAAGAAGGGAACGAAAAGGTTGGTGGTGTTCGGAAGACCCGGACCCTCGTCCACAACCCACACGTCAAGTTGTCCGCCCTGCCGGGACCAGCCCACTTGAACGGCGCCGCGGGTTTCGAGCGTCGCATCTGCGGCATTATGAACCAAGTTGATCAGCAACTGTTCCAGTTGGTCCGCGTCAGCCGAGATCACAACGTTCGGACCACTCACGATGCTGACTTTCACTCGGGTCTCAAGTTTTATGGTCCGCCCGATCCATTCCGAAACATTTACAGGTAGCAGCTTCGGCTGCGGCAAGCGTGCCAGTTGCGCGTATGCAGCCATGAAGCGCCCCAGCGCCTCAGTCCGGGAGCGAATGATGCCAAGGCCCTGCCGGAGATCATCCAGAATCGCGGCGGAAGATTCGCTCTGCAATTCCTCGGACTTGGCCGCGCTGGTAAGCCCGCTCTCGAGGCCTTGCGCGACGGACTGAATGGGGGCGAGGGAGTTATTCAATTCATGGCCAAGAACGCGAATGAGGCGCTGCCACGCTTTACGTTCTTCATCACGGAGCGTGCGGCTTAGATCGCTCAAGACGACGAGGTGATGAGGCAGACCGCCCTGGCGGAACGAGCCGCGGCGCAGCCCCCAGCGCCCCGAACCCCCGGGAAAAGTCAACTCCATGGTGCGTGCGGGCTCGCCGTCCAGGCAAGCGCTGAGCCCCAATTCTTCGGCGGTAAATCCAAGAAGGCGCTCCTGGGGGCGTCCAAGCAAGCGTTCCCCGGCGCGATTGACAAGCCGCAGTTTGGTATCGTTGCCGAAGGTGAAGATGGCCAGGTCAATTTCCTCCAAGACGGTGCGCAGGAGAGCGGCGGCTTCCAGCGCGCCCAGGCGCTGCTCCCGCAACGTTTCGCTGAGCGCATTCACTTCAATCATGACTTCGCCCATGGCGTCTTCGCTGCTTGCGCCGCGCGCTCGGAGCGAAAAATCTTCTTCGCGCAAGGCGGCCAGGAGATTCGAGAGTGTTTGCAGGGAAAAGACCACGCGATTGCGAACAGAGAAGGCAAAACCCAGCCAAAGGGAAACGATGAAGAATGTCAGTGTCCAAGCCGCTCCGGAAGAATAATTTCCGCTCCAAAGGAAGATCAGGGCGATGAGCGAACCTGGAACGCCAGCAGCCAGCGCGAGGAGCTGAATGCGGCGCTCGTAAGTCAGTTGCTTCATTCCAGGCCGTGTTTTTGCAGCCGGCGATACATGGCGCTGCGGCTCAACCCCAAAGCCTTGGCCGCCTGGCTGACATTTCCTTCGTGGCGCGAGAGTGTGCGCTGGATGAGATAGCGTTCCACGTCGTCGAGGCTCATCTCCTCGAGCTTGGCGGAGGCCCCAGCGGACTGTGCGCGCAAACCGAGGTCTGCCGCGCGGACGGAAGGGCCAGGCGAGAGAAGCACACCGCGTTCAACTGCGTGGTCGAGCTCGCGAACGTTCCCCGGCCATGGATGCTCATGAAGAGCTTTGCTGGCCGCGGGGTCGAAGCTGGAAATATTTTTGCGATAGCGCTGCGCGTAACCGTGGAGAAAATGGTGCGCCAGGAGATCGATATCCTCGCGGCGGTCACGCAGGGGAGGGAGATGGATTTCAATGGTATTCAGGCGAAAGAGGAGATCTTGGCGAAATCGGCCGGCGGCGGCTTCGGTGTTGACGTCGGCGTTGGTGGCCGCGAGAACTCTCACATTGACGCGCCGCGTCGTGGACGAGCCGACGCGCTCGAGATCCCCGGTTTCCAGGACGCGCAAGAGTTTCGCCTGCAGGTTGAGCGGGACGTTGGCGATTTCGTCCAGAAACAGCGTGCTGCTGTCCGCGAGTTCGAACCGCCCAACGCGGTCGGAACGCGCATCGGTGAAGGCGCCCTTGACGTGACCGAAGAGCTCGCTTTCGAAAATGCCTTCGGAGAGACCGCCGGCATTCACAGTTACCATTGGCTTCGACGCGCGCGCCGACAAAGCATGAAGGGTTCGAGCGACAACTTCTTTGCCCGTGCCGTGCTCGCCGGTGATCAAAACGTTGGCATCCGAAGGGCCAATCTGCCCAATCAGCTCGAGGACAGGAGCCATGGCGGGAGATTTCGCGAGAAACGTGGGGCGGGATTCGGCGCGCAGGATGCGGTTTTCCGCTTCGAGACGCGATGCCTGCCGCAAGGCCTGGCGTAAATCAATCTGTGTGCGCAGGATGGAGAGCAGGCGGGTGTTCTCCCAGGGCTTTTGGATAAAATCACGGGCGCCGCGGCGCATCGCTTCGACGGCAACCTCGACGCTGCTCCACGCGGTCATCACCACGACGGGCAATGTGCTGTCTAGCATTTGGATGCGCGTGAGCAGGTCGAGTCCCTCCTGGCCCGATGTCGTGTCTCGCGCGTAATTAAGGTCCATCAGGACCGCGTCAAATTCACGCGATTCGATGGCGCTCAGGGCCTCGGCAGGAGAGGCCACGGCCTGGGTTTCATAACCTTCGCGTTTCAAGAGCAAGCGCAGAGCGTCGCGGATGTCCGCCTGGTCGTCCGCCAGGAGAACTCGATATAGTTGCGGGCTAGTCGTTTTCATCCGAATGGCATTGCGAAGTTTATCCTACTGCCGTTTACCAGGTGCAGCCGTCGAACCGCAAAGTCCATCGGCGCACTTCACTCATAGCGGAGCGCAACGAGTGGATCGACACGCGTAGCGCGTCGCGCCGGAATGTAACATGCCAGCAAGGCGATGCTCACAAGGAGCAGCGCTACGCCTAGGAAAGTGAGCGGATCAGTGGCGCTAACACTGTAGAGCATGCTCTTCATCAAGCGCATGAGTGCAATTGCGCCCAACACCCCGATGCCCAGTCCGACAGCGGTAAGGCTCGCGCCCTGAGCGAGGATCATACGCAGCACATCCGTGCGGCTCGCCCCCAGCGTCATGCGAATTCCAATTTCGTGCGTTCGCAAAGCGACGGAATGCGCCATAACGCCGTAGATTCCGACCGCCGCCAGCACCAAAGCCACGTCGGCAAAAAGCGCCACGAGCAGAAGCGCCAGAAACCGCTGAGAAACCCATTCCGATTTGAGCTGCTGCATGCTCCGAACTTGATAGACCGGCTGATCGGCGTCGACCGCGAGAATCTCCTTCTCGATGGCAAGCCCTAGAGTCAGCGGCTCGCGCGTAGTGCGTACCGCGAGGCTCATGGTGTTATACGGCCGCTGCGCCTCAGGCCAATACAGCTGGACGCGCGAGGGCGCCTCAAGCGCCCGATAATGAACGTGACCCACGACGCCGGCTATCGTCATCCAGGGCGCAGTTGATTGCCGGCCTCCGAGTTTGACGCGCTTGCCCACGGGGTCCTCGTTCGGCCAGTAGGCACGCGCAAATGTGTCGTCAACGATTGCGACGGGAGCTGAAGTCTCCGAATCATATTCTTCGAAGTAGCGGCCCCGGATGAGGGGGATTTCCATCGCTTGGAAATATCCTGGCGTCACCGGCCGCCAGTCGGCCTCGGGCGTGGTCTGATCCGGCGGAACATCTTGCGTATCGACCGTCGTTGTACCGGACCCGCCCAGCCCGCTGAGCGGTAAGGCCGCCGCCGCGCCTGCTGCTTCCACCCCAGGCAAGCGCCCAATACGGCGAAGCACTTCTGCATAGAACGTGCGCACCTGCTCGGGTTTGCTGTACTTCTCTTGGGGTAGCGAGACGCGCATGGTCAGGATGCGATCCGCATGGAAACCCGCGTCCACGCCGAGCACGCGCAGAAAGCTCCGCATGAGCAGCCCCGCGCCGACCAGCAAGATGACCGAAAACGCCACTTCCGACACCACGAGCACGCGACGAGCACGATTGGAAGCGCTGCTGGGAGTTCCGCTGCGCCCACCTTCCTTTAAGTCTTCGAAAGGAGTACGCCGTGACGCCTGCAACGCTGGCGCGAGTCCGAAGAGAATCCCTGTGCCCAACGTAATTCCCATGGTAAAGAACAGCACGCGGGCGTCAATTCTCACTTCGGAAACCCGCGGTAGCGCCACGGCGCCCAATTGGATAATCCCGTGGAGCGCGATAGGTGCCAGTAAAAGTCCCGTCACTCCTCCAAGAATCGCCAGCACGACGCTCTCCGTGAGCAGTTGCCGCACAATCTGAGCGCGCCCAGCGCCGAGCGCCGTGCGAATGGCGATCTCCCTTTCGCGCGCGGAGGCCCGCGCCAGCAATAGGCTTGCGACGTTGACGCAAGCAATGAGCAGGACAAAACCCACAGCTCCGGTAAGCACCCACAAGGCTGTTTTGGCGTCGCCGACCGTATCTTCCAGCAATGGCACCAGTACCAGGGCAAAGTTGAACTTCCCATACGGATAGTTCAAATTGCGTTCGATGATGGTCTTACTCACGCCCTGCATATCGGCCCGGGCTTGCTCCAGCGTTAGCTCGGGTTTGATTCGCGCGAGCACGAGGTATCCGTGGTTTCCTCGGTTATTCGGGTTCAAATCCTCTGCGGTGAACGCGAGGGGCTGCCACATTTCGGCATTCAGCGGATAGGCGAATCCGGCCGGCAAAACGCCCACGACTTTCATCGGTCTGCCGTTGACCACGAGCGTCCGCCCGACGACATTGGGATCGCTCCCAAAACGTCTCTGCTAGAGTCCATGCCCCAGCAAAATCACCTGGTCCTGGCCCGGCTGCGCCTCTTCTGCTAAGAACACGCGCCCCGCAACGGCATTGATGCCGAGCATGGTAAACAATGTAGGCGACACAGCCGCCCCTTCGACGCGCTCGGGGATGCCACCTGCTGTGATGTTGAAACTCGCGTCCGTCATGGCTGCCACGCCGGAGAGACTCCGGCTGAGTTCCTGCAAATCATGAAATTCCGGCACGGAGAACCAATTGCGCTCGTTAGGGAGGCCAATTCCCGTGAAGCGCCCCCAAACGGTGACGAGTTGCTGGGGCTCGTGGTATGGAAGCGGCTTCAGAAGCACCCCGTTGATCACGCTGAAAATCGCGCTGTTCGCACCCATGCCGAGGGCCAGCGTTAGGACCGCCACGGCCGTAAAGCCTGGGCTTTTTCCCAACATGCGCAAGGCATAGCGGAGATCCTGAAAAAAAGTCGTCGCCATTTGATTCCTCCGCGAATATGGCAATTACCCGGTCAAGCGGGTCGTGCCGCGCTCGCACCAGCGCCCGCCGTCGCGCTTTCACCTACGACCCATCCATCCTTCAGTTGGATAATTCGGTTTCCATACGCCGCATTTCTTTCCGAGTGGGTGACCTGGATAATCGTCGTGCCAGCCTCATTCAGCCTTTTGAAGAGTTGCATGATCTCGTCGCCTTGTGCCGAGTGGAGATTGCCGGTCGGTTCGTCGGCGAGGATCAGCTTCGGATTCATGATTACCGCGCGGGCTACGCCCACAAGCTGCTGCTGGCCGCCGGAAAGCTGGTTCGGAAACAAATCTTTCTTGCCCACAATGTTGAAACGATCGAGCGTGTCACAAACTAGGCTCACGCGCTCCTTGCGCGGCACGTTCTTGTAGGAAAGCGGTACCTCAAGGTTTTCGAATACCGTCAAATTGTCGATCAAGTGATAGCTCTGGAAAACAAAACCCATGTTTGCTTTGTGCAGTTCGTTGCGCTTTTTTACGTTCAGTTTGTGGACGGCCTCTCCGTGAAAATAAAATTCGCCGGTCCACGCGCCGTCCAGCATGCCGATGATGCTCAGCAGAGTGGACTTTCCTGCCCCGGAAGGCCCCATGATGGTGACAAACTCCGCCGGCTGGATGTCCAGGTTAATCCGGCGAAGCAGGAAAAATTTGTTCGGGCCCGCTTCAACGGCCTTTTCCAAATTCCGCAGCTGAATCAATGCTTCCACGCTGTCTCCTTCTGTTTTTGTTTTCAGACCCCTGTCAGCAACCGCAGCACTTAGACATCTAGACCAACTTCATCCTTCGCGCAAGGCTTCCGACGGATGCAGATGAGTGGCACGCTATGCTTCGCTGCCGCCTGCGAGGTTGAAGCCGGCTGCCGTGGAGAGGCTATCGACTCGGACCACTGGCACTGCTCTCTCGAAGAATCGAGCTGTCGGAAGGTGAGATTGGTTTCGCTCCCGCAGCCCGCGGGCTTCAGGCTCCTACGCGGGCTTCCTGTGTTTCTTCCACGATTCGGCCGTCGAAGAGGTGAATGGTGCGCTCCGCGAAGTTGGCGTAGCGCTGGTCGTGCGTGACCATGCAGATGGTTGCCCCATTGCGGTGCAGGTCGCGCAGCAGTTCCATGACCGCTTCTCCATTCTTGGAGTCGAGGTTTCCGGTGGGCTCATCGGCCATCAGAATGAGTGGATCCCCCACCAGCGCGCGCGCCACGGCCACACGCTGCTGCTGGCCGCCGGATAGCTGCGACGGATAATGGCGCAGGCGGTGCGCCATGCCGACGCGCTCGAGCGCGTGCTGCACTTTTTGCTTCCGCTCGGCCGCGCCGGTGCCACGGTACGTCAATGGAAGTTCCACGTTCTCATAAACTGTCAGGTCGCCGATCAAATTGAACGCCTGGAAGATGAATCCAATTTCGCGATTGCGGATTCGCGTCCGCTCGCTGATGGAGAGCTTCGCCACCGGCTGTGCGTTCAGCCAGTAATTCCCCTCTGTGGGCGAATCGAGCAGCCCGAGAATCGAAAGCAGCGTCGATTTGCCGCAGCCGGAAGGCCCGGCAATCGAGATGTATTGGCCCCTCTTGATCTCCAGGTGAATCTCCGACAAGGCGTGCGTTTCCACTTCATCGGTGTAAAAGACTTTCTTTACGCCTTCCATCTTGATGAGCGTTCCATTTGCGTCTGCCATTTTTTCTCCTTCATTCGGAATCTGATCGAACTGAACTCTTTCCTCCCTGAAAATAGGGCCTTTATTCGTACCGCAACGCGACGATCGGATCGATCCGTGTGGCCCGCCGCGAAGGTACATAGCACGCGAAGCAAGCTACCACCGCGATGATGGTGAGCGATACCAGGTAAACTGCCGCATCGCCTGCGTGCACGCCGAAGAGCAGCGATTCGCTCAGCCGCGCCAGTCCGTAGGCCAAAGGCAATCCGACGATCGCTCCGGCAAGCACCATCCATCCGACTTCTTTGAACACCAGCCCGCGCACATGGCCGCTCGCCGCGCCGAGGGCCACGCGGATCCCAATCTCGCGCGTGCGCTGCACCACCAGGTACGCCAAAACTCCGTAAATCCCCAGCGCTGCGAGCAGCGCCGCCAGTCCTCCGAATGCCACAGAGAGACCGGCGATCACACGCTCCGCGAAGAGATCCTCGTCCACCACACGGCGAACTGTCTTCAGTTCGTACATGGGCAGGTTCGCGTCCGACTGCCGGACGGCGCCCCGCAGTTCGTTCGCGATCAGCAAGGGATCTTGCTGGCTCCGCACGTAAAAGCTCATCCCAAAGAGCTTCCCGAATTGCGAATAGGGAAGGAAGAAATACGAACGGTCCGCTGCTCGGACATGATCTTCTTTGGCATTCTTCACCACGCCGACGATTTCGATGTCCGGCTTGGTTCCGGGACCTCCTCCCAGCGCGAAATGCACGCCGATCGGGTTTCTCTTCGGAAAAAAAGCCTTCACCATCGCTTCATTGATAATCGCCACTTTTGCGCTCGTCGCCGTGTCCCCGGCGTTGAATTCCCGCCCCGAGAGCAGTGGTATTCTCATCGTTGAAAAATAGTTCGGGCTGATCGCGTCATAGTTCACGTGCTGCTCATCGCCATTCAGGTTTTCGCGTCCTTCCACCGTGATATTTGCGCCCATATCCGAGCCCGTCAGCACGGGAATCTGCGATGAGCCCACGCCCAGCACTGCCGGCAGCCCCGCCAGCCGCTCCCTGAGCTGGTCGACGAGAGCGATGGTCCTCGGCGTGTCATAGCCACTCAGTTGCGGCGAAATTGAAAACGTGATCAGGTTCTCCGTGCTGATTCCGAGTTGCTGGTTCCGCAGGTTCCATAATGTCCGGGCAAAAAGCGCTGCTCCTGCCAGCAGCAGCACGGTAAAAGCCACCTGACCGGCGACAAGGAGCTTGCGGAATCGTACGTGGCCCGGCCCTGCAGACGAGGTCGAGCCCTGGTCCTTCAGCATCTGCGAGACCCCGGTCCGCGCGACTCGCCAGGCCGGGATCAGGCCGAAAAGAAGTGCCGACGCCACCGTCGCCACCACGGCGAATCCCAGGACGTTTCCATCCACCTTCGAGTTGAGCCCCTGCACCCCACCTTCTGTAACGACGGCTTGGGTCAAAATGTTCATTAACCACACGCCCAGGACCAGTCCCAGGCCTCCCCCTCCCAGCGCGCAAAGAAAGCTTTCCACCATCAACTGCCGCATCATCCGCCCCTGGGTGGCGCCCAGGGCCGAGCGAATGGCGAACTCTCTCTGCCTCGCCGCTGCCTTGGCCAGCAGCAAATTCGCCACGTTCGTGCACGCGATCAGCAGCACCAGCCCCACCATCGCGAACAGCGCCATTAACGCCGGCCCGGAGTCCTTCTGCAGAACCGTCCGGCCCTGCGCACCGGGATACGGAACGATCTTCTTGTTCAGGAATGCCTGGCG
>QHYF01000118.1 GCA_003224075.1 Acidobacteriota bacterium | reverse complement strand
AGTTTAGCATCATCGCGAAGTCGCCGGATACTTGTTGCCCTGGCGCGAGTTGTATCCATCAAACGGGAGGGAACGCGCCCAGCCCGTGGCTTCGCCATTGCAGGGTCACGGGCTGATGTTAGTGCGGAAACGCCAAAGATTGGATTATCCTTTGGAGTTCCTTCAGGAGAATTTGAGATGACGAGACAGAATATTTCGAGCGGAACGCCCTGGGAGCCGGTCGTGGGATACTCGCGCGCGGTGCGCGCGGGTAACGCCATTGCGGTCTCGGGAACGACGGCGACGGGGCCCGATGGAAAGATCGTCGGCGTGGGCGACGTGCGCGCCCAAACCGTGCAAACCATCAGGAACATCGAGGCGGCGCTGATCAAGGCCGGGGCGAGCCTGAAAGACGTCGTGCGGACGCGCATCTTCGTCACCAACATTGCCGAATGGGAAAAAGTAGGCCGCGCCCACGGCGAGTTTTTCGGAGAGATTCGTCCTGCCACAAGCATGGTCGAAGTGAGCAAACTGATTTCGCCGGAAATGCTGGTGGAAATAGAGGCGGACGCGGTGGTGGAATGAATGAGGCAAAGGAAGTAAAGGAGGCAGAGGAGGTAAAGGAAAAACTTCCGCCTCCGGATGGCGCGCGGCCAGCAGGCCGAGAAAATCATGACGTCAGCTTTATACGATTCGTTCATAGCGGATTACTACGACGAGTCGCCGATCGTGCGCGGGCGGCTGCAGGATGTGGCTTTCTACCGCGATGCCGCGCGCGATTTCGGCGATCCCATCCTGGAGCTGGGGTGCGGGACCGGGCGCATCACCATGACCCTCGCGGAGGAGGGCAAGCGGATCACCGGCCTCGATCTCTCCGAGCGCATGCTCGAACGCGCGGTGCAGAAGCGCGCCGCGCTGCGCGTGGAGGCGCGCGAACGGGTCCACTTCGTCCAGGGCGATATGACGCGGTTCGACCTCGGCGAAAAATTCCGGCTGGTCATCATTCCTTTCCGGCCGTTTCAGCATTTGCTGGAAATTCAGCAGCAGTTGGATTGCCTGAATTGCGTTCGCAAGCATCTTGCGCCGGGCGGACGGCTGATTCTGGATGTGTTCCAGACGGATGCCGAGCGAATGCATGATCCCGTGCACATGCGAGAAACGCTGATTACGGAATACCGGGCCGCCAACGGGCGGCAGGTGCGCATCAGCGAACGCGTCGCCGCGTTTCATCGGGCGGAACAACGCAATGATGTCGAGATGATTTTTCAGGTGAGACATCCGGATGGCCGGAACGAGCGCCTGGTTTTCGCCTGGACGTTGCGCTATTTCTTCCGCTATGAGATCGAACACCTTTTGGCGCGCTGCGGTTTCCGTGTCGTGCGCCTCTATGGAAACTTCGACCGCTCGCCGCTCTCGGATTCTTCACCCGAGATGATCTACGTGGCGGAGAGTCAGTAGAAATACAGAAGGCAGGCTACCCCCCTCTATTTTTGTAAGTGCGGATTCTAAACGACTTAGGGGTTAACATAATCATGAGAAATTGGTAGCCCGCTTTACGCGAGAAGGCGAGGCGCCGGATAATTTGCGGCGATTCCGCGGCGGAAAACGAAGAGCGGCAGCCCAGGCTGCCGCTCTTTGTACCAGGTCAAAGTTTGACCTGAAATAATTATAGCATACTGGGTGAGGCGGCGCGGCGCGGACCTAAACCCTTTGCCCTCAGCGAAACGAGACACCGGGGAAGCGCGGCGCGGCGCGGCAGATTCGAACGGCCACCAAAACGGCCACTCCGCGGAAGCGAGCCTCCGCAAGCAAAACAAAATAGGCCACCTACGCCCGACCGACTGCGTTCCTTGACAACGTGAGGCGCCCTCCATTTGGATCGTTGATCTGTTACCAGCGGGCGCGGATGCGATATCTCAGGACCGAGGTGCCGTCCTTGACGACGGGCACGTTGAATTGCGCCGCGAACGCCGCGGTCTTTGTGTACTTGTGGGTTGAAGAAAGCATCTCCCAATCGCCGCCAATGGGTTCGTTCACCTGAACGGTGATGGGCGCGTCCTTGTGATTGCGCAGGGTGATTTCAAATTCCATTTCCCACGTGTGGGTGTCAATGCGCTTGTAGTCCGTCTGCTTGTGCTCGGCGACGACGTCAAAGGCGTTGCCGATGTGGATGTTCAATTCCTCGTCCTTCGGCGTGTGGCCGATGCGATCTTCACCGGCAAAGAGAATGCCGCCCTTCGAATCTTTCTGATAAACGCGCACGTTGCCTGCAGGAAGAGGAATGCCCAGGCCGTTTTTCTCTTCATTTTTGAACTTGTAATAAACCATTACGGGATCCTTCAGCGGCGCCCCGGGAGTCTGCTGGTTGTGGTAATAAAAGCTCTGCCCGTTCACGACGAAGATTTTTTCCACGGGCACGCCGCTGCCCTGGAGCAGGCTGATTTGTTTGGTCTCTTTGTCCTCGACGGAAGTCTTCCGGCCGAGCGAGTAGAGGTGATATTCGCTGAAGCTTTCCTGCTGGAATTGCGGGGCTGCTGCTTTACTCATCGCCCTTACGTCTGCCTCCATGCGGCCAAGGCTGCCAGCTTGTGGAATCCTGTTCAGCTCGCCAGCGACGAGCTGCAGCTTGGCATTGTGAAAGGCTGTGCCGCTGTTATTGACGACGGTGACCCAGCCATCCAGGTCCGCATTTTTGTCGTCACGCGCAACGGTAAGAACGTAATCCGCGTTCCAAGACAGATTGTTTGCGAGGTAGGAAGCCTCGATTTGCTGCTTCTTCGCACCGGAATTTTCGAGCGACATCAGCAGCGTGGGGCGGTCGTAGAGATTGGCGGGCACTTCGGGAAAGCGATAGCTCTCCGCATACAATCCAGTCACGATGTCGTTGCCAATTTTCCAGACGGGGCCGTTGTTGTCAGAGAGCAAGGTGGCCTTGATCTCTTCGCGCTTGGTCGTGCCGTTTTCCTGGTACGCGCGGACCAGCGTGACTTCCTTGCCGACATACTTGTGGAGGAGTTTCGCGGGCTCGAGGAGGTCGTATTCGTAATTCTGCTCGATGACGCCAAGCTTTTCCGGATCGTTCAGAGAGCGGAAATGGACGGTGGCTGGGTTTACGGTGGCGGCGATGTCCATGAATTTCAGGCGAAACGCGCCGTTGGGAAGCACGAGCTGGCGGACATCGCGCACCAGGGCGATGTTGGAATTATAGACGGTGACGTTCAGTTCGGTCTGATCGTTCAGGTTGGTGGATTGGTCGCCAGCCCCAGCGCGACCGGATTCTTTTTCTTGCGTCACAAGAGGCTTGTGGGCGCGCGTCGCAGGATAAAGAAGCGTGGCGCTGCCCGTGAAAACGGCCACGGCAGAGACGATCCAGATCCAGCGAGTCTTAAGATTTTTCCCGGAGATTTTCATCACTTTCTCCTCAAGCTTGAATTGCCTTCTCCGTTAGAACGATGCCGGTGGGATTTCTTGCGAGGCGTGATTTCGCCAGAGGCTGCTCCGATTCACGGATGAGCGACGCGCTGCCAGGTGAGGCCGCCGTCGCGGGTCTCGAAACTCTTGGTATTCAGAGCGTTCCAAATTGTGGCGTGGAGCGCATCGAGAGCATGAACACCGCCGAGATTCTCACTCAGCGGCGCAGCAACTGATTTCCAATGCGCGCCGCCGTCGGTCGTAAGAAGAAGGGCGCCGACGCGACCCACGATCCAGCAAACTTTGTCCGAAGGAGCAGAGCCGGCCAATAAATCAACGAGCACGCCGCTGGTTTGCCGCGACCAGGACGCGCCGTTGTCGCCGGAGAATTCGATCAGTCCGGCGCGGCCGGCACGCCAGACGACATTCGAACCTGGCGGTGAGATCAAACCGGGATTGGAGACGGTCACTGCTTGCATCATGGAAGTTGCGGCGGTAAGGCCTGCTACGCCCGCTGACGAAGGTTCAGGCGCCGCCGGCGCCGCGGCGCGCGCCGTTTTCAGTTCCTTTTTCTTTGTGTCCATCTGGCTGAGTGGGGCGGGACCAGGCGCTTTTTGCGCGTTGTAGTTGTTTTGATTCTGTGATTGGACATTCGCCGCTTGTCCTTGTGCTTGTGCTCGCCCTTGTTCTTGCAGTTCCAACTTCTGCTGCAACGGCCCAGCCACGGCTTTGGCGTCGAGGTCGGCCTGATTCCCAGCGCGAAGCAATTCTTCTGAGGAGTCCCGTCCGGCGTCCTTTCGAAGGCCCTTTTCTTTATCAGCGAAGGGCTTTTCGGGCGCGCCGCGTGCCTCGTAATCGAGCTTGGGCCGCAGCCTTGTCGCTCCCGACTCGGCCCTAGTGTTGGAAGAAGCGGTTTCATCGGTCGCCGGTTTAGATTTTGCCAGATCGGACGGTGCTGGAGGCAAGGCGGCGGACACAGGGCCGGACGATGACGGTGCAGGAGAGAGGGGCTCCTGATTCTTCGCGATTTGAGTGGTAGGAAGCGCCGGGAGGTGAGGTTTTTCGTTTTCATGAACTGCAATCCAAACGAGCAGGCCTGCAGCAAGCGCGCCCGCAGGAGCGAGCCAGCGCCAGCGCACGCCGCTCGAAAGACGAAATGGACGCGCTTTTTCCCGAAGAAGTGTCTCAGACGCGGGTTGGCTCTTGCTCGGAGCCGCCGCCATAGGGAGCGCTTCAAGGTTCTGCGCTGCCATTGCGGCGACGGACTCCTTCGTTGCGAGGGCTTCTTCTTTGTTAGCGGCCTCCAGCGGAATCTGATCCGTTGATTCAAGTTGGGCCAGGATCATCTGACAATGCGCGCAGCCGACGATATGTTCCTTCCAGGAATTTAATTCTTCGGGAAGCAACGAACGCTCGTGATAAGCCGCGAGCGTTTCTGTGTCGGGACAAGAGCCGCGCTGAAGCGCAGCGTCCGCGGCTCCCTGGGAGGCTCGCAAATGGCGGCTGAGCGCTTTGTCAAATCTCCGGTCGCGTTCGTCAGACCCCATAGGCTACTCCATGGTTAGAACGAATCTTCGCCGCCTTCTTGCGCCGCGGAATCATAAAGGCCGCTTTCCGGGCGCCGGGCCCTGGGATTTGGGGCGCGGCAGCAATTTATCCAAATCGATAGGCGAGTCCTCAGCGCTATATTCGAAGCAGAGGGCAATTTCCGCGTCGCTGAGCCCCGGATCAGCCATGGAGCCGTTGGCGGCTACAAAACCGCGTCGAAGAATATCCTCGACGTCGCGCCGCAAATCGCGGCGGACACGCTCAAGATGGCGGGAAACGCTGGATTCATGCTCACCAAGCAGGCGGCCAATCTCGGCGAGCGTCATTTCTTCCGCGTAGTAGAGGCGAAGGCGCTCTTTTTCCGCCGGTTCGAGGCGGGCGAGCGCTTCCTGTAAGGCGCGCGTGAATGATGCAACGTAACGTTCCCGATGTGGATCGGCGGGCAGGATTTGCTGGCCGAGCGACGTCTTCATCGGCCCATCAGCGGCTTCCTCCTCGCCAAGCTCCTCGAAGCGGCGCCCGGCGCGGATAGAATCGATATGCCGCTGGGCAAGAATGGCGCGAAGCCAGGTTTTCAGCGAACTGCGCCCGTGAAAGTAGCGGAAGAGCGAGCGTTCCGCCCCTTTGCCGCCGGCCAAACCGTACAACTCGGAGAAAAGAGAATCCGCGAGCTCGCAGGCTTCCGCCGAACCTGCGGCGCAATGAAGAATCGCGGCGGCCGCGGCGCGCAAGTAAGGGCGGTACGTCGTGAAGAAGTGTTCCCAGGCAGTCTCGCATCCTTCGGCGCAGGCAACCGCCAGGGCCAGATCTCCAATGTGGAGCCCGCAGAGATATTCTTCAAGGCTTTGCGCGGTCGCCGCTCCGGAGGTCAAGCGCTTCTTTGCGCTGCGTTCGAGCGCAGCGGAAAATTGTTCTCTCGGAACTCCCCACTGGTCTGCTTTTGACTGACCATACAGCCAGTCGATCAGGGAAGCGCAGCCGTCAAGCGCCCTGCCCCCATCCATTGCCGGGCCCTCTTCATCGCGTCCTGAGGTTTCTTCTCTCATTTCTACTTGTACTCTGATGCGGGTATATCCCCGATTGACCCTGACGAGCGCGGGAGAAACCCCTGGATCCTAGAGCATAAGCCCGACGGGGGGAAACTGGTGTGCAAAACTGAAACAACCCCGACTCGAATTGCGGTATCCTATTGGGAGTGTTGCGCGCCCAGACTCGCAACGGAAATCGCCTCGCCGGGTTAGAACAGGGTGCGCTGCGTGCGTCCGTGGGAGCATTAGCGACTTAGCGACTTTAGTACGAAAGTCCTATTCGAGCTCTCCCCACCTCGTCAGTACTCTGGTACTGCTGGAGCGCACTTCCTATTCTGCTAGCGAACTTGGGAACGCTAGGGTTGTCTAGTTATCCCGTGTTCGGTGGCCGGAAGCTTAGAGGCGGCACGCGGATGACTACCATGATTGTAGATCCACCACGCAGGACGACGATGGGCATCGGTTTCGAGTCCAACCGCGGCCGTGCTGGCGACCCGCAAGTGTGGAAACGAGCCCTCGGTACCCGGCCAGTTGGGGCGCGCCTTAGCCTGCTTCCCGATTCCAGGCCACGTTGGGACCGGATCGGCCTG
>QHYF01000117.1 GCA_003224075.1 Acidobacteriota bacterium | reverse complement strand
GCTGGCGTGACCGAGAAGCAGCTAAAATCAAGAAACCAATCTGAAGGGCAACTAAATAGAAAGGAAGAAAATGATGAGGAGAAGTGTGTCTAAAGCAGTTCTGACCGTAGGGCTGGCGTTCGGAATCGGAGCGCTCGGCGCGAGGCAAGATTATTTTGCAGCGAACGCGCAGCAAAAACCAGAAATCACGGAGATAAAGATCGATAACTTCAGTTTCGGTCCGGCGATGCTGACCGTGTCGGTGGGGACCACGGTGACGTGGACTAACCGCGATGATATTCCCCACACCGTGGTGAGCACGGATGGTGTCTTCAAATCCAAAGTGCTTGACACGGACGAGAAGTTTTCCTTCACCTTCAGCAAGGCGGGGACTTATCCGTATTTTTGCTCAATTCACCCGAAGATGACCGCCAAGGTCATTGTGCAGTGAGCGCGGAGTGACGGTGCATCCGTTCGACCTCAAAGCGGTAATATTCGCGAAGCACGCGCAGCACGTGGTCCTGATTCATTTTCCGATCGCTTTGTTTATCGCGGGCGTCGCGTTTGATTTTCTGGCGCAGTGGACGAAGCAACGTCTGTTGGCCGCGGCGGCCTATTACAATTTGCTTGCCGCAGCGCTCAGCATCGTCCCGGTCGTGATCACCGGGGTTCTCGCGTGGCAATGGCAGCTCGAAGGGCAACACCTGAAAGGCGTGCTTCTCCTACATGTGGTGCTGGCGTGCGTGTCGAGCGTGCTGATCTGGATGGTGTGGCTGATTCACTTAAGAACGCAACGGACGCAGGGAGGAATCCTGCCCGGTTATCGCCTGCCGATTGAGGTGGTGGCAGTAACGCTCGTGACAATGACGGGACACCTTGGCGGATTTCTCAGCGGCGTGAACGTCACAAACTAGTTTGCGCCGCAGACTTCATTCACCGGGGCATTGCACGCCGCAGGCATAAGCCGCAGGTTTTCCCGTGAAGGGATCCGGGAGTTCACAGCCAATGAGCAAGGAGAAAGTGTGCAACAAACTGGGTTTCTGGGGACTGCCGCACCCTGGGGCACAGACGTAACCCTCCTCCTGGAGATGGGCATGGGGGCGGGATTGCTCACCGGGGCGCTACTGGCGCGGAAGGGGTTCTATCGGCTCCACGCGGTGTGCCAGTCTGCCATCGTATTGCTCAATCTTGCCGTGATCGCGCTCGCAATGTTTCCTTCCTTTCATCGTCAGGTAAGTCCGCAGCTACGCGGGAAAATTGGGAAGCCTTACTATGCGCTTGCCTCGGCGCATGCGGCGCTGGGCGTCATTGCCGAAATCGGAGGCTTGTATATTTTACTGGCGGCAGGCACAAGTTTGCTTCCGCGGCGGCTCCGCCTCACCCGTTACAAATTGTGGATGCGAATTGTTCTTGCGGCGTGGTGGCTAGCTCTGTTGCTTGGTTTGGCCACGTACGCTCGCTGGTATGTCCCGCTGCGCTGAGAAGTTGTAACTGCGGATCTGTTGAGAGCCTCCGAAATCAACTGGTAATTACGGGAGATCGATTCGGAGCGGGAGGGGTACTATGCGCCCCGTGGCCGGTCGCGCGTTCGGCAGGATTCCACGTATGTTATTGATAATAAAACATATTAGCTAAAATCGAGTGGGCCGATTCCCGATTCGGATAGCCGCCTTGTACTACAACCCCGGTACCCTGTCCTTTGGCTCTCGCGACCCATTGAGGCGCTCAAGGAAGCCCCGTAGTGTCTGAAGAACGGGTTGGGGGCCGCGCGGGGACAGCGGCTCCGCAAGGGGTCGTGTGCGAGCTACCCAACCCGCCTTTTTTTCCGCTTCTTCCTCCATTTCAGAACAGTAAGAAGGCCACAAGGACACTGATTGGTGTCTCCTCCTTCGTTTGCATAGTAGGTGTTTGCCTTGCATCCTAAGGGGAGCGTGTGCGGAGACGATTCGGCAAATGCTGCCGAATGAATACTTTGAGAGCGAGCACGTCAACCCGGAATGAAAGATTCATGCGACGCCTGAAGTCCGTAGTCGACAAGACTGGCAGGGCTATTTGGCTATGGCTTGTTATGCTGGCAATGCACCAGGTGTCAGCGCGCCCCGCGCGGGCAGGGGAGCCACCACTCCCAAAATTGAAGACAGAGACGCAAGAAGCGTTCGAACGTTATGTGAAACTGACCGAAGCACGGAATGAGACAGAGCTGAAGCGCGGCACGGGGCTGCTGTGGATTGATGGGTTGCCCGAGCAGCAACGCGCGGAAGCTTACGCGGCGCTGAAACGCGGCGAGATAAAGATGCAGAAACTGGAAATGCGCGACAACGGAAAGACCATGCGTTGTCCGAGCGGGATGATCCATCATTGGACCGGCGTTGTATTCATTCCCGGCGCGAAGCTCGGCGACGTGCTGGGGGTGCTTCAGGATTATGACAGGCACTCGGTTTATTACGCCCCGGACGTGGAACGATCCAAGCTCGAATCGAGAGATGGCGATCATTTCCGGGTTTTCCTGCGCTTTCGAAGGCACAAAGTGATTACCGTGGTGCTGAACACGGAGCACGAAGTGCAATATTTCCAGGATGCGCCAGGGCGAGCGCACAGTCGGAGCTCGGCTGTGCGTATCGCGGAAGTGGAAAATGCCGGCAAGACTGATGAGCGAGAAAAAACGCCTGGCGACGATAGCGGATTCATGTGGCGAATGGAGACGTGGTGGCGGATGGAAGAGCGCGACGGCGGCATCTACGTGCAGAGTGAAGTGGCTTCGTTGACGAGGGACATTCCGGCGGTGATCGGCTGGATGATCGAGCCGTTTGTTACCAGCATCCCCAAGGAGTCATTGACTTTCACGCTGGAAGCGACGCGAAAGGTTGCGCAAGCGCACCGCGCCGGCCACTGATTTAAGTGTGTTCGTTGGGTGTTTCACTCAGAGGGCGGAACGACAATCTCTGCCGGCGACGTCCTTCAACAACTCCCAGATGGCCGCCCCGTTGCGATCCCAGTTCCACCCTGGAGCGATTTCCGATGCAGCTTGACCGACATGCTGCCTCTGTTCACGATTCCCGTACAGCTCCTCGAGGAGGAGTGTTAGCTCCTCCACGTCCCGTGGATCGTCCAGCACAAATCCGTTGACCCTGTTCTGAATGAACTCCGCCACGCCCGCCAGAGCGGACGTGATTACGGGCAGCCCGCATGCCATGGCTTCGGCCACGGGCAAGCCGAAAGAGTCCTCGCGGCTTGGGCTTACATAAACATCTGCAGCTGCATAGAAATCGAGAACATCATCGCAAGGCGGTTCAAAATGGCACCGTTTCAAAACATCAAGCTTTTTTGCGCTTTTCATGAAGGCATTGGGATCATCGCTCCCAACAACGACAATGTGAAGCGGCAGTGCGCGAAGAGCGCCCATGGCACGGAGAACCGTTTGAAGTCCCTTAACGCGCCAATCGTTGCCGAGCAGGAGGAGCACGAAGTCACTTTCCTGGAAACTGCGGCGTAGGCGCGCCTGCGAGCGGCGTGCGAGACGCGCCGCGGAGGAAAACCTTGTCGCGTCAACACCATTGGGAATGATGCGGACATCCTGCCGGTGGAAATAATTGGTGAGCAGCGTGGCGGTGCGCTGGGAGACGGTGGCGAGGGAAACGTTCGGGTCAGAGTAGATGCGGCGCTCCAATCCTGCCAGAAGAGCGTAGTAAGCGCGGCGATGGAGACGCCGAAAAAGCCCAGGCCTGGCGGCTTCGAGTTCTTCTTCGCAGGCAATTTCCTGGAGTCGATGGAACAGCACGTGAACGATGACGACATCCGCGTCGAGACAGTTGATCCCCGGTGAAAGGACGAGGTCGAAGCGAAGTCTATGAACCCAGCGATCCCAGGCGCGGCGCAACGAATTCAGGAGGAGCCACAAAAGAAATTGGAGCAAATGCGGCCCCGGGAAGGCAGGGACCGTGTGCCAGATGATCGTGCCGGCTGCCTGAGCGCTGGCGTCAGGCGCCCGACCAAGAGCCAGACCTTCGACGCGCTGGGCATAAAGATGGATTTCGCAATGTTCTTTGCGGGCGAGACGTTCGAGCAATTCGGCAAGAGCGCGCTCCGTGCCATGGCGGCGGTCCACGAAAGGTGAGACAACGGCGAGGCGCAATTCATGCAATCCGTGGGCTGTACGTTTGAGGCAGCCCAGTGACGGTGGCGTACTGTGCGGAAAGAGCGATGGAGGGCAATCGGAACAAGATTCCGAGGAGCAGCCAGAGGTAAGCGTTCAAAACATAATCCTCATACGGCTGCATTCCATTGAACGTCATTGGAAACAGAAGAAGCCCTGCGTACCAGAAAATGACGAACGCCAGTGGAAACCAAGGCGAGCCTCTGAGCTTCTTAACGACTCGCCAGGCAGAGATCAGAATTGCGAAGCCCATGACGAACCAGAGGATGAGCCCTCCGACGCCCATCTCAACAACGAGCGTGCCGAAGCCGCTCTCGACCCCGATGACAGCGGGTTTTGCATGAAAGATCCGAGAAACGTATTGCGTTCCAAGAGAGGTCGTACCGATACCATAGCCATACGGCCAGCGTTCATAGGCAAAAGCGCCGAGAAAATTGCGCAGCGGGTAATCCCAAGTACGAATCTGAAGTTCGCTGGCACTGCTGCTCGGAGAAAGAGTCTCCGTATAAAATGCAACGCGCGAAAGGAGCGCCTCCGGAAAGGTGGCGAGCAAAATCACGACGGCAAGCCCCATGCCGATCGCCGCTCGTTGAACGTTCCTCAGAACACGCAGCACTTCTCGCTGGCGCCAGGGGGCTCCCCACACGAAGGCCAGGCTGCCAACAAGGACCGATCCGATGCTCCAAAGAACAATTCCGCGTGAGGCACAGAGCAAGATCGCCGCAACGGTGAGCCCGAAGACGAGGAAGACCAGCGACCGGCCTCGCTTGTGGCGAAGCAGAAGATACCCGCTGAATCCGAAAATGACGAGGCAAGAAACAAGAAGAAAATTTCCGTAGCGGCCATCGCTGACAAAGACCGAAGTCGGGCGGTACGAGATGGCGCCAGAGATCGGTGCGACACGGTACAACGTGCTCAGCTCGCGAATCTCCGCTGCAGGGTTTGCGGGATTCAGGAAGGTGTGACCCAGAATGGCCTGAACAACTCCCAAAGAAACGATGATCGTGGCAAGAATCAAGTTCGCAAAAAAGAACCGGCGCAACTCCTTCTCGGAATTGAGGAACGAATAACTCACTAAGAGCAAAGGCATGTAGTAAAAAAAAAGCTTCAGACCGAGAACGCCATATATGATGTTTGTCGATGCGGGATTAAAGACCTGCATGACCCCGAACCAGACAAAAAGAAGGAGCGGCACGAGGAAAGGAGGCCGGAATGTGGTGACCTCCTTACGCCGATAGGCGAGGAAAAACGAGAGATAGACAACCGCAACCAGAACATCCTTGGCGAAATAGATCGCCATATTGTTGCCAAGATATTTCCGGGCCAAATCCTCGAACAGGAGCCAGGCTAAGAAGAAATAGAGGCCTTTGCGCCAGTCATTGAGTATGCGGACAACAAAGGCGCAGCCGACGAAAACTAAAGCGAGATAAACCAGCCCGATCATATCTCCAGCGACGATGTAGTTTGCAGCTCTGTCGGCCGCGAAGACAAACAACGCAATGAAACCCAAGACAACGAGCGGATTGCGGCGGTAATTGCCGTGCACGGCCAGCGCCGGAAATCTCACGACGCTGTCTCCAGATCGGCTGCGAAGCCGTGGAAGCCGCTGTTTGTAGTCGTGCGAAACATTAATCTTTAATCAAATCGCAAACTTCAAGATAGACGCGCTTGTGAGCTTCTATCATACGGCTGTTGTTGTAAAAATCGAGAGCGCGCTTGCGGGCGCGGTGGCCAAGAGTTTCAGCGAACGAAGGATCGTCGAGGAGACGTGAGAGCGTAGCCGCCAAGTCTTTGACATCGCCGGTGCGGAACGTGAGTCCGGCGTCACCGAGCACTTCTGCAAACGCGCCAAGGTCCGATGCAACCACGGGCAGCGCTCGCTGCATACTTTCAACAACAACCAGACCGAAGACTTCTCCGCCGAGGGACGGGACGACGACAACGGAGGCTTGCGCGAGCGCTGCTTCGAGCTGCGTTCCATCGAGGCGGCCGCCGAAACGAACCATTGCGGTAAGTTGCGAGTCACGCGCAAATTGTTCCAGAGCGGCACGCTCCGGGCCGTCACCGATGATCAGGAGTTCGAACGAACGATTTTGCTCGCGCAGGATTTTCGCGGCCTCGAATAAGAGGCGCACGCCTTTGGTGGTGACGAGCCGCCCTAGGAATGCAATGACTGGGGTGCCGGAGGACGGTTGATGTCGAGATGTAGCTTCCTCGAATTCGAGCCCGTGAGGAATGGCAGTAGTGCGCGGAAAGTGTAACAGGCCACGAAGCCACTGCGTTGGCGTGATGTTGGCCTTGGCACGGGCACACAGGAGACGCCGGACGAACGTAAAGAGCCAAAGCTTGTACGAGGCAAACCAGCCTTGCGCAGAATTGCAGCGAAGACATTCCGCGTGGCGGCCGGCCATGAAGTGCCCGGGACAGGGAGTGCCTGTGGTCGCGATCAAGAGTTGTCCGTTGGGACAAATCGTCTGAAACCCGTGGTGCTCGACGACGACAGGTTTTCTTGAGAGAAGGCCCAGCGCCAGCGGAGCGAGCGCAGGCCCGGCGATGTGGATGACATCGGCCTTACGAATGAGGCGGCAGAGCTGAACCAGACCGGGTCGGCGGATCACACGGAATGAAAGTGCGTGGTCGTCGTACTTCCCCACCGGAGTTTGCGTGACGAGAGTGATTTCGAACTGTAATGTGCCGTTCGAATCGCGAAGTTCCGCAAGCCCGCGGGCGAGCGCTAGAACCACAGTTTCGACACCGCCGACACTCGGCGCGAAAAAATGGCTGTATAGAAGCAATGCCACGGGTGTCGTTCTGAATAGTGGCCGGCCAGAGCCGTCCTTCTTCAAGGGGCTATCGGGACTAGCAATATGCTCCACGGTAGATGCTGTGCATGAACCCTGCTTTCGTTGCCGACATATGGGTTTTGGGATGAAGCGCAGCATGCTAACCTTACGGCGGCAGCGGGATGTATTGCAATTCTTCACGCCAATGGAGAAGAGTATTTCTTCCGAGAGTGTGCGTTGCGTGGCGGTGCTGGGGCGGCAGGATGGGCCGATTGATGCCGTCGAACAGTATTGCCAATACCTGAGCAGCGCACTAGTGGCGGAAGGGATCTCGCTGGAATTGATGCGCGTGCGCTGGGCGGAGATAGGCTGGCGCAGGGCGTTAAGGGAGTTGCGCGAAAGTACGCTTGAAAAAAGAAATGCGACGTGGTTCCTCGTGCAATACACGGCGCTAGCATGGTCGCGGCGAGGATTTTCTATGCGCGCTCTGAGAGTGATCCGCGCGCTGAAGAGCAGCGGGGCACGTTGCGCCGTAGTGTTTCACGACGCCGAAGCATATTCCGGCAGCAGGTATGTGGACCGGATGCGCCGCGCGGTGCAAATCCATACGATGCGGCAAGCTTTGTATCTGGCCGACCTTGCGGTGCTGACTATACCTGCTGAAATAATCCCGTGGGTCCCGCCGAGGGCGCAAAACATCGTTTTCATTCCGGCCGGCGCAAATTTACCGTCACCGGAGACGGTGTGGAAGCGAACAACAGACCACGGAACGGATTCACCGGCGGTGGCGGTTTTTTCTCTCTCTGGGGATGGCGTCCGGGCAGGAGAAGTGAAACTGATCGCAGAAGCTGTGAGTCATGCAGCGGTGCGGATCGGAAAGTTGCGAGTGGTGGTTTGCGGGCGGAACTCGGATATCGGAGGCAAAGAGTTGAAGGGAAAGTTGGCGGAGGCGCCCGTGGAAGTGACCGTGCATGGTCTGTTGACCGCGGAGCAAGTCGTGCCGGTGTTGGGAAGCTGCGATGTGATGCTCTTTGCGAGAGGGCCACTCTCAACGCGGCGGGGCAGCGCAATCGCAGGCATATCTTGCGGCTTGCCCGTGGTGGCGTGGGAAGGATGGGAGACAGCGGCGCCAATTACCGAAGCTGGAGTTGTGTTGGTGCCCCAGGAAGCGAAGGAAGGTCTCGGACCTGCTCTGCTCCGCGTGCTCTGCGACGAACCCTACCGGGCGCTTCTGGCGGAGCGGAGCAGACGAGCGCAACAACGGTATTTTTCTTGGAGCGCCATTGCGGCCCAGTACGCCGTGGCAATGCGAAAAAAGCGAGACTGAAAGGCATTCCGGGCTGTTACGAGAACCGGTACGCGGAGCAAGCGGCAGGTTAAGGGCGGACTGCCTGTCAAGCCATTTAAGAATGTAACCGTAGCTCCTGTTGTCGAGACATTGGAAATGTAACCGAAGGTTTGTTGTTGTTGCGGCTGTGGGAAAG
>QHYF01000116.1:3063-10401 GCA_003224075.1 Acidobacteriota bacterium | reverse complement strand
GGAAAATCTCCTGCCACGGATGCGGCCGCTGCGAGCACAGCGGGCGGAGCGGGGACAGGTCTGGTCTTCGGGCGGTATTTCACCGACGGGAAGAAATCGCCGTTCGACGCGGTCGAATGGGAAAAGCGCACCGCACTAATTGCCAACGAAAAGGGAGTAACGATCTTCCGCCAGGAAGACGTGG
The DNA here is from genome assembly GCA_003224075.1 of Acidobacteriota bacterium. Classification (GTDB taxonomy): domain Bacteria; phylum Acidobacteriota; class Terriglobia; order Acidiferrales; family UBA7541; genus Acidiferrum. The sequence goes on along the minus strand of QHYF01000116.1, from coordinate 10,217 downwards.
AAGTGCCCAAGAGCTGGTCGCAGACGGCCACCAACATCGTCACCAGCAAATACTTCAGCGGAAAACCCGGGACACCGGGTCGCGAAGGATCGGTGCGGCAACTCATCAGCCGCGTGGCGAATACCATCGTGCGCTGGGGCGAGGCGGGCGGATATTTCGCGGACGCGGCATCGCGGGAGGCATTCCGCGACGAACTGACACACCTGCTGGTCGAACAGAAGATGGCGTTCAATTCGCCGGTGTGGTTCAACGTGGGCGTGCAGCCGAAGCCGCAGTGCTCGGCGTGCTTTATCAACTCGGTGCGGGACGACATGGGCTCGATCATGGATTTGGCGAAGACCGAGGGCATGCTCTTCAAGTGGGGCTCGGGCACGGGAACCAATTTTTCTTCGCTGCGCGGGAGCAAGGAAACGCTCTCGGGCGGGGGGATCGCGTCGGGCCCGGTGAGCTTCATGAAAGGCTTCGATGCGTTTGCCGGCGTGATCAAGAGCGGCGGCAAAACGCGGCGCGCGGCGAAGATGGTGATCCTGAACATCGATCATCCAGACATCGTCGAGTTCATCGAATGCAAAATGAGGGAAGAGCGCAAGGCGCACGTGCTGATCGAACAGGGCTACGACAGCTCGATCGACGGAGCCGCCTACGGTTCGATCTTCTTCCAGAACGCGAACCACTCGGTGCGCGTGACCGACGATTTCATGCGCGCGGTGATCGAAGACAAGGACTGGTGGACCAAGAACGTCACCGACGGGCAGCCCGTGGAAAAGCTGCGGGCGCGCGATTTGATGATGAAGATTTCGGATTCGACGTGGCACTGCGGCGATCCGGGGATGCAATACGACACGACCATCAACCGCTGGCACACGTGCAAGACCACGGGGCGAATCAATGCGTCGAATCCGTGCAGCGAATACATGTTCCTGGACGACACGGCGTGCAACCTGGCTTCGCTGAACTTGATGAAGTTCGTCAACGCCAGCGGACAGTTCGACGTGGCGGCGTTCAAACACGCGGTGGACGTGACCGTCACGGCGCAGGAAATTCTGGTTGACAATGCGAGTTACCCGACGCCGAAGATTGCGGAGAATTCGCATAACTTCCGGCCGCTGGGACTGGGCTACGCCAACCTCGGCGCGCTGCTGATGTCCATGGCCGTGCCGTACGATTCCGATGAAGGACGCGACACGGCGGGCGCGATCACTTCGCTGATGTGCGGTGAAGCTTACGCCCAGTCGGCACGCATGGCTGAAAGAATGGGCGCGTTCCCAGGCTACGAAGCGAACCAGGAACCGATGCTGGACGTAATCCGCATGCACCGCGAGGCGGTGCGCGGGATCAAGCCGGAACACGTGCAACCGGAGTTGTTCCTGGCGGCGCAGGAGTCCTGGGACGCGGCGCTGCATCACGGCGAGAAGCACGGCTACAAGAATTCGCAGGTGACGGTGCTGGCGCCGACCGGCACGATCGGCTTCATGATGGACTGCGACACCACGGGCATCGAGCCGGACCTGGCGCTGGTGAAGTACAAGAAGCTGGTGGGCGGCGGTTTGATCAAGATCGTGAACAACACCGTGCCGCAGGCGCTGATGAAGCTGGGCTACACGCCGGAACAGACCAGCGAGATCGTTTCCTACATCGACAAGAACGGGAAGATCGAAGGCGCGCCGTACTTGAAGGACGAGCACCTGCCGGTGTTCGATTGCTCGCTGGCGCCGCAGGGCGGCGGGCGCTCGATCACCTGGACCGGGCACGTGAAGATGATGGCGGCGGCGCAGCCGTTCCTTTCGGGAGCGATTTCGAAGACCATCAACATGCCCGCGGAATCGACCGCCGAAGACATCGTGAACGCGTACATCGAATCGTGGCGGCTGGGGCTGAAGGCCGTGGCGATTTACCGCGACAACTCGAAGCGTTCGCAGCCGCTCAACGCGGGCGGGGCAAAAGAAGGGAAGAGGGCCCCGACAGCGGCGGCCACAGAGCCGGTGCAGCGCGAACTGTTTGGACGACAGCAGCGCGAAAAAATGCCCGTGGAGCGCGCCTCGGTAACGCATAAGTTCAGCGTGGGCGGGCACGAGGGCTACATCACCGTTGGAATGTACGAGGACAATCGTCCCGGCGAAATCTTCATCAAGATGTCCAAGGAAGGCTCGACGCTTTCGGGCATCATGGACGGCTTGGCGCTCACCATTTCGCTCGGCTTGCAGTATGGCGTGCCACTGAAAGTGTTCGTGGACAAGCTGCTCAATACACGGTTCGAGCCGTCGGGGATTACGGCGAACCCGAACATCCGTTTCGTCTCGTCGGTGCTGGATTATCTGGCGCGTTGGTTGGGCGGTCGGTTCATCTCTATGGACTATCTCAAGCTGAATGGTGGCGAACACGCGGCAGCGCCTGCCACCGCTCCTCCCCTAGTGGTGGCCCCGGGCACGCTGGTTTCGATGGGAGCTCCTCCTGCTGTAGTCGTGGCTCCGGGAGTGCAGCTATTGGGCGGACCAACCTTGGTGCCACCTCTACTGAGTCCGAGCAACGCGCACGAGGGCGCGCCAACCTGCAGCGAGTGCGGCATGCTGATGGTGCCGAACGGCGCCTGCTACAAATGCGAAAACTGCGGCAGCACCTCAGGCTGCAGCTGAGGCACAAAGGAGAGGTCAGAGCAAAAACACGATGAGCGCACTCCCCTCCGGCTCAGGAGTAGCAGCACGGCTGGCCCCGGCAAAAGCCAAAACCCGCGGCTTCCTCCATATCGTGAGGTACGGTGCGGGACCAAGCGCAATTTACATCGTGACGTACCACCGATTGGACCACGAAAGCCATTCGGCCTCGCTCCCCTCGGCTTCGCTCGGGGCCGGCGGCGCAGGCACCCGTCCCAAACCGGCCCTGGCGGAGGACGCGCAGGCGCTGATCGAAATGCTCGAACGGATTGGCGTTGACTTTCGCCTCAGCGAGGTCCGCGGAGCATTGGAAGATATTCTGCGGCTCGGGTCGGCGAACATTCCGGCTCTGTGGCTTAGCGACGAGGAGATGGTCGAAAAGGGCCTCGTGGAAGAGTGAAAGCCGCGTCCAGCGCCCGGCGAGGCTAGAAGAGCGAAAACGAAGGCCACCCCCCACACCCCCGGCATTTCACATCAATATTAAAACAAAGGACTTATGAAATTTGACTGTTGTAAGTTGTTGATTCCAAAAGACGCGATTTCGGTTGCTTGCAACGTATGGGGTCGCGGAAAAAAGAAAAGCGGCAGCCCAGCTGCCGCTGTCCAAGGATAAATTTACCTGAGGACAATACTAGAGAAAAAAGAAGGGATGGTCAAGGAGAAATCGCGAAAAAATAAAGCAAATAATAATGAGACAGTGTCTCGCGGGTTTAGAAATGTCCCCCTCAGCGGATCGAAAGGTTGGCCGATGAGGGCACTCACGATGACTTTTTGCGTGGATAACGATTGCCCTTACTGGCTTTTTGACCAGGGCGGCGCAACCCCGGTCATGCGGGCGTAGGCGACGAGCTGTCCCATGTGCTCGTTGGCGTGAACAATGATGCGCAGATACATCCCGTCCACGGTGGCGTCTCTATCGGCGATGTGGACCTTGCGCTCAAGGTCTTTCGATGATTCCGCCAAATGGGCTTCCTTTACGGCGTCCAGCGAGCGCTTCAGCCAGCCGATGACGTCCGCTTTCGATGTGACCGTCTTTTCCATCTCTTGTTTCAAGGTGGCCGGCATTTTGGGACCGGTCACGCTCAGCAGGTAAAAATTCGCGAGGGCGACGTGCATGTACACTTCGCTGGTGGAGCGCACCCCCGGCGCGGGACGCCAGGCGAATTTTTCCTCGGGCGTGGCCTCGGCCAGCGCGATCAATTGCCGCGACACATGGCGCCATTCTCCGTCATACCCCTGCCAGATTCCTTCTGGCGGCGCTTGCGCGAGCAAGGGGCGCGCGCTGAATAAAAGGAGCAAAAAAAGCGTTTTTCTCATGGTTTATCTCCCCTCCGGCCTTTACCTCTACGGCCAGCGTACCTAGGTCCAAGCCCGAAAACGTAGCCCATTCTATTTCGTTTTGGGCGCGGGTTCGATGTTATCTTTTTGAGGGCTAGAGACAACGCGGAGGGCGCCGTACATGAGATGTTGAAGAGGCGTAACCGCTGTTTCAATGATCCGGCCGGGACGGGGCAAGCCTGAGCGCGGAAAGGGCTTTTTGGCAGTGCGAAAATTTGGCTGAAACCCAGCGGCAGCCAAATCCGTTCAGCGGGAATTCGATTTGTTCGAAAACAGTCAGATTGGATGATTCGGCAAAACTGAATCGCTGGGAATCCTATTCATGGACGTTCTCAAAAAGCTTTTTGAGGAGCATTTCCACTCACCGCCCGTGCGGATGCAGCCGCTGCAGGGCGAGCTCGGCGGGTCGGGGCGCAAGATCGTACGGCTTGCCAGCGAAAAAGTGAGCGCCATCGGCATTCTTTATGGCGTGCGCGAAGAAAACGCCGCTTTCCTCGAATTCTCCAAGCATTTTCGCCGGCACGGCCTGCCGGTGCCGGAGATTTACGCGGAAGATTTGGATCACGGCGCCTATCTCGAAGAAGACCTGGGAGACACGTCGCTCTTTGAGCTCCTCTCGAAAAACCGCGCCGGCGAGAACATCGCACCCCAAGCGGTGGAAGCCTATCGCAAGGTTGTGGCCGTGTTGCCACGCTTTCAGGTCGAAGCCGGGCGCGATTTGAATTACAAAGTTTGTTATCCATGCGCCAGCTTCGACCGCCAGTCCATCGCCTGGGATTTGAATTATTTCAAATATTATTTTCTCCGGCTCGCCGGCATCCCCTTCAACGAACAAGCCTTGGAAGATGATTTTGGCCGCTTGACGGAGTTTCTGTTGAGCGCCCCCAGCGATTACTTTCTTTACCGGGATTTCCAATCCCGGAACGTGATGTTGCGCGACGGCAATCCCTATTTTGTGGATTATCAAGGCGGCCGCAAAGGGGCGCTGCAATACGACATCGCTTCGCTTTTGTACGATGCCAAGGCCGACCTGCCGCCGGAACTGCGCCAGCAATTGCTCGAACATTATCTCGAAAAGCTTGGCGGTTTCATTCAGCTTGACCGCGAAGCCTTCATGCGGCACTACTACGCCTATGTCTACGTTCGAATCATGCAGGCGCTGGGCGCTTACGGCTTTCGCGGATTTTACGAGCGCAAGGCTCATTTCTTGCAAAGCGTGCCGTACGCACTGAAAAACCTGCGCTGGCTGCTTCACAACGTCAGACTGCCCGTTCCCCTCCCGGCGCTGATGGACGCTTTCAAAGGAATGCTGGCCTCGGAGAAATTGCAGGGGCTCGCTTCCGAAGCCGAAAATCTGGTCGTGCGGATCTTCAGTTTTTCATTTCACCACGGCTTGCCGAAGGACGAGACCGGGCATGGCGGGGGATTCGTTTTCGATGGCCGCAGCCTTCCGAATCCGGGACGCGAAGAACGCTTCAAGACTCTCACGGGTAAGGACGGCCCGGTGATCGACTACCTCAATCAGCAGGAAAGCGTGCATCAGTTTCTCGCCAGCGTGCTATCGCTGGTGGACGCCAGCGTGAGCACTTACCAGAGCCGCGGCTTCAAGAATTTGATGGTGTCGTTCGGCTGCACCGGCGGCCAGCATCGCTCGGTCTATCTAGCAGAGCAATTGGCGAAACGTTTGCGCGGCAGGAACGGGCTGGAGGTGGCGGTGCGGCATCTTGAGTTGGAGAAACTGGGCAAGCGGAGAGCGCTCCAATGAAGGCTCTTCCATGAAAGCGATGATTTTGGCCGCCGGGCTGGGCACGCGTTTGCGGCCACTCACCGACAAGCGCCCCAAGGCGCTGGTGGAAATCGCCGGGCGCACGCTGCTGGAGATCACCGTCTCGCGTTTGCGCGCGTTTGGGATTCGCGAGGTGATCATCAACGTGCATCACTTTGCGGACATGATTGTCGAGTATTTGAAAACGAATGATAGTTTCGGCATGCGAATTGAGGTGTCGCGCGAGGAGATTCTGCTGGACACGGGCGGGGGCCTGAAAAAGGCGGCGTGGTTTTTTCTCGAGGATTCCAAGGGTGTTGAAGAGCCGTTTATTTTGCACAATGTCGACGTGATCAGCACGATCGATCTTCGACGCATGGCGCAATTTCATGCGGAAAATCGGGCTCTCGCCACGCTGGCGGTGCAGGACCGGGAAACGACCCGATACCTTCTCTTCGACGAGGAGCTTCGGCTTTGCGGCCGGCGCACCGGGCGCGATCAGAAAAGTGAAATTGTTCGACCTTCACGGCAGGTACAGGCGCTGGCGTTTTCCGGCATCCACGTTATTTCTCCTGGTCTGCTTCCCATGATGAGTGAAGAAGGCGTTTTCTCCATCATCGACTCCTATGTGCGTATCGCCGGCCGAGGAGAAAAGATCGCCGCCTTTCGGGCCGATGAGTATTATTGGCGCGATCTCGGGAGGCCGGAGAATGTGACGCAAGCCGCTGAGGATTTAAAACAAAGAGTTCTTACGTAAGAAGCGGATTGTTTCCTTGCTAACGCGGACGAAGGGGCGGGCGCGCGGTGAGAGCGCGGGGACGTAAACGGAAGTGGTGGCCGAGCGGCGGGGGAACGTTTCGTAGAAAATCGCCGCAGCAGAGACAGCGGCCGTCGGTCGAACTGGGCCCAGTGATATCGACACGAAGCCAGTGACCGCGGGCTTCGCATTGCGGGTTGATACACTGCACCGTTAAGCCGGGCAAGTATTGCATTTTTTCTCCCTCGGTGGCCGCAACTCAGAAAAGAGTAAGTTCCCCAAGCGGCCAACCCCTTGCCGCGCGACAACCGAAAAACGCCGCGGTCCCCTGACAGCATTCCCAGCAACGGTCAGGGCCGCGCGGGAACAAGGCACCTGATGGCGGGGATTCTGCCGCCGAGAAGCTGTGGTGTCAAGAGAAAAGACTACAAGATATTGTGGTAAAGTTGCTGAGGACCTGCAGGCCGAATCGTTGACGAGTGAAAGAAGAATGCGGGGAGGTTGAAGGTCGACGGGAACGGGCCGGGAAATTGTGGATGGTTGTCTGGCGTACTACGGAGTGAGGGTGATGCGGCGAGCGTACTGCGAAATCCAGCCGCGAGACGGAGGAGAAGATGCCGAATCCAACGAGGTTTGAATTGGG
>QHYF01000116.1:0-3053 GCA_003224075.1 Acidobacteriota bacterium | reverse complement strand
AAAGAGAATATTGCAACTGGCGATTCTGGTGCTGGTGATTATCCTGGTGCTGGCAAGTACGACTTCGATTCCGACGGGAAACGTGGGCGTGCTGACGCTGTTTGGGCGCGTGACCGGAGAAACGCTGCCGGAGGGGATCCATCTGGTCAATCCATTGAAATCCGTACAAAAACTTTCAGTTCAGACACAATCCGTCAAAGAGAGCGCAAATGTGCCGTCGAATGAAGGCCTGATCCTGGCGCTGGACACCTCGCTGCTTTTTCGGCTGGACAAGAACAAGGCAGCGTTTGTTTATCAGACCGTGGGCGACAATTACGCGGAGAAGATTGTCGAGCCGACATTGCGGGCGGCCATTCGCGCGTCGACGTCGGCGCATTCGGCGAATGCTCTCTATACAAATGCGCGAGAGCTGGTGCAGCAGCAAATCCAGGACGAGCTAACCACGCAGCTCGCGCCGCGCGGCGTGATCGTGGAAAACGTGCTGCTGCGCGACGTGCAGTTGCCGGCGATGCTGAAAGGCTCGATCGAAGCGAAACAGCAGGCCGAGCAGGACGCGCTGCGCATGAGCTTTATCTTGCAGAAAGAAAAACAGGAAGCCGAGCGAAAGCGCATTGAGGCCCAGGGCATTGCGGATTTTCAGAAGATCGTGGCGGCCGGAATCAGCGCGCAATTGCTCGAATGGAAAGGCATCGAAGCGACCGAGAAGCTGGCCGCGAGTTCCAACGCCAAGGTGGTGATCATAGGGAATTCGAAGAACGGACTGCCGCTGGTGCTGGAACCGAGATAAACCCAGCTGCGTACGACCCGTCTATGACAGGGGTCAGACGGCAGTGGTACGAAGAAATTCGTTGACAATACGAAGGTCTTCGTAATAGCCTCTGCCCATGGCCACCGAAGCTCCCCAAAAACCAACGGCTTCTGAACTTCAGATTCTTCGCGTTCTTTGGGCGCGCGGGCCTTCCACGGTGCGCGAGGTCCACGAAGCACTTAGCGAGGAAAAGTCTCTCGGGTACACCACCGTTCTTAAACTTATGCAGATTATGACCGCAAAGGGTCTGGTGCGCAGAAACGAAGATCAGCGCGCCCACGTCTACGAGGCATGCAAGCCGGCAACGGAAACGAAGCGGCAACTGGTGGGTGACGTCCTGCAACGTGTGTTCGAGGGCTCGGCAAGCGAGTTGATGATTCACGCGCTGGAAGGCCGGCGAACGTCTAAGAAGGAGCTGGAGGAGCTGCGCCGTCTTCTGGATGAGTACGAGAGGAGGATGCGATGACAAGCCTGGCGAATTGGACTTCACCGGAACTCCTGCGGACGCTCGGCTGGACCCTGCTGCATTTCGTGTGGCAAGGCGCGGCGTTGGCGGCAGTGTTTGCCGTCGCGATTGCACTCTGCCGCAGCGCGTCAGCGCGGTACGCGGTGGCAGCGGGCACGCTGGTCCTGATGATGGCGTCGCCGGTGGTCACATTTAGCTGGATACTGCGGCAAACAAATCCGGCCGTGCGGCCTGGGGCGCGGGGATCCTCGTTATTGCCGGAAATGCAGGGTCAAAACGTTGCTTTCGCACCGTCCGGCGCCCCAGCCGCTGAATCAGGAACGGAACCATCGAAAGCGATGCTGTGGCTGGTGGAAGGGTGGTTTCTGGGCGTCGTAATATTGAGCTTGAGAACAGCGGGCGGTTTGTTTGTGATCGAAAAGATGCGCCGCAAAGAGCTCAAGCCACTGCGGCGGGAGCTTTATCTAAGATGTATCGCATTGCAACTGAAAATGGGCATCGAGCGCGCGGTCCGCTATTGCGAATGCCAGCGTCTGGATGCTCCGGCCGTATTGGGATGGTTTCGTCCGGTCGTGCTGTTGCCGGTGAGGGCGCTGAGCGGCCTGACCGAAGAGCAAATCGAAGCGGTGATCGCGCATGAGCTGGCACACATCCGCCGGCTGGATTGCTTTGTGAATCTTTTCCAGATTGCCGCGGAAACGCTGCTCTTCTATCACCCGGCGGTTTGGTGGGTGAGCCGGCAGATTCGGTCCGAACGCGAGAACTGCTGCGACGACGAAGCTATTTTGATTTGCGGCGACGCCGTGAATTACGCGCGCGCGCTTACGATGATGGAAGAATGGCGCATGGCACCGTCGCTGATGATGGCGGCGAATCGCAGTCCGCTTGCCGGGCGTGTTGTGCGGCTGTTGGGATTGCATGAGGCGTCCGGCAGAACCCGCGCAGCGGGAATTGGTGCAAGCGTCATCTGCCTGGCGGGAGCGCTGCTCGCGGGCAACGCGTTTCTGGGTGTGGCACACGCCGCGAGGGGAACAAGTGCCTCGCCAGCGCAGGAGCCCAGGGGCGAAAGCGTAATCGTAATCAGGCCGGAGCATGCCTTAGCGAAAGAAAACAAGGCGCAAAGCGCAAAACCTACGGGAAAAGCCGAGCAGGCTGCACCGAAGGAGCAAACGAACAAAGCCAAGGAGCCGCAGACGGCAAGCGGCGGGGAGAAAAAGGAATCCTACTTGGAGGGGATGCAAGCGGCGGGGCTCAAGGACTTGACCGTGGATCAGCTCATTGCGATGAAGATTCAAGGTGTCACACCGGGATACGTGAAAGAGATTCACGACCTGGGATTGCAGCCGACGGTCGAAGAATTCGTGGGAATGCGCGTGCAGGGGGTAACCCCGGAATACATTCGCGAAATGCGGGGGGTTTGGCCAGATCTCGGCGTCCATCAATTGATCGGGATGAAAGTGCAGGGCGCTAGTCCTCAATACGTGCGCGAGTTCCATGATTTGGGCTTGAAGCCCGGTCCCGAGGAAATCGTGGGAATGAAAGTCCAGGGCGTAACGCCGGACTATGTTCGCGAACTGCGGGCGACGGGGCTTACGCCGAATGTCGGTGAGCTGATTGGGATGAAGGTGCAAGGAGTCACGCCGGAGTACGTGAAGGCTTTGCAGGCAGCTGGCTTCAAGGATTTGAAGAGCGACCAAATCATCGGCGCGAAGGTGCAGGGAATCACGCCGGAGTTCATTGAAAAAGCGCGCAAGCATGAATTTCAGAACCTGACGCTGG
>QHYF01000115.1 GCA_003224075.1 Acidobacteriota bacterium | reverse complement strand
CTTACGGCGGCCGCCGGGGAATCGTGCGCATCACGCAGCAAATCCAGGCCGAGGTCGTGCTCAGCGGCTCCGGCCTCGTTGGCCTTGCGATGCAGCCTTCCGGCCGCGCCATTCTCGCCACCACCGGCGCGCTCTTCACCCTCGATTGGGACGTTTGCGGCCTGCCGTTGATCGGATAAGCGAAAAGATGAAAGCGGAGATCATCGCGGTTGTGACGGAAGAGCTGAACAAGCTGGGCATCGAAGTCGTTCGAAAGACGATTGTGGGCGACAACCGCGATTTGTTAGCCGAAGCGTTTCGCGATGCGCTGGACCGCGTGGCGCTGATTGTCGCAAGCGGCGGACTTGGCCCCACGGAAGACGACCTGACACGCGAAACCGTGGCCGAGCTTCTGGGCCGGAAGCTGCAGCGCAACGACGCGATTCTCCGCTACATCGAAGGGCGCTTCCGGCAACTGGGCCGCGAAATGCCCGCGGTGAATGTGCGCCAGGCGATGGTGCCGGAAGGCGCGGAAGTGCTGGAGAACCCGCGGGGGTCCGCACCGGGCCTGTGGCTGGAAGACAGCGGGCGCTGCGTCGCGCTGCTCCCCGGCCCGCCGCGCGAATTGAAGCCCATGTACTACGAGCAGGTGCTGCCGCGGCTGGAGCGGCGGCGCTCCGGCATACGGATGTTTCATCGGGAATTGCGAGTCGCAGGGATGGGAGAATCGCGTGTGGAGCAGCGCATCAGGCCGATCTATACACGTTATGGCGATGTGAACACGACGATCCTGGCGGCGCCCGGAGAAATTCAGATTCATTTGCGGATGTGGACCGACGACGCGGCGCAGGCGCAGAAAACGCTTGACGAAATCGCGCAGGGCTTCGAGATCGCGCTGACCGACCGCATCTTTTCGCAAGACGGCTCTTCGATGGAGGAAGTGGTGGCGCGCCTCCTGACGATGAACAAAGCGACGATCTCCGCGGCGGAAAGCTGCACCGGCGGCTTGTTGGCGCAAAGGCTGACGAGCATCGGCGGCAGCTCATCGTACTTTTTGGGCGGAGTAGTCTGCTACAGCAACGAATTGAAGACCGTGTGGGCCGATGTTCCGCCGGAATTGATTCAGGCCAAAGGCGCCGTCAGCGGCGAAGTGGCGATCGCGCTGGCGGAAGGCATCCGCCGCCACGTGGGCAGCACGCTGGGCGTGGGCATCACGGGCATCGCCGGGCCGAGCGGCGGCAGCGATGAAAAACCCGTGGGCACCGTGCACATCGCGCTTTCGCACGCGGGAGGCGTCAAAGAACGCGGCGTGCGTTTCCCCGGCGATCGCGAAGCCATCCGCTGGCACGCCTCGCAACTCGCGCTCGATATGGTGCGCATCCATTTCCTGTACAACGGCGGGGAACCCCCGGCGCGCGGCGCGAAAAGGTCCTGAAGCGTGCGCCTCTTCGTCGCGCTGGAGATTCCCCCGGCGGTGCGAGAAAATCTCGCGGCGTTGATTCGCGATCTTCGCGCCATCGCGCCGCAACCCAAGTGGGTACGCGCAGAGAATCTTCACATCACGCTCAAATTCATCGGCGAAGTGGCTGACACAAAGCTCGAAGCCATTCGCCAAGCGCTTGGGAAGGTGCGCTCCGAGGCGCCAGTTACGCTCGATTTCCGAGGTCTCGGTTTTTTCCCAAATGAAAAATATCCGCGCGTTTTCTGGGCGGGCATGGAAGCTTCAGCGAATCTGAAAGGTCTTGCCGCGGACATAGACCGCGCGATGGAAAAACTCGGCATTCCGCGTGAGCAGCGGCCTTTCTCGCCGCACCTGACGCTTGCGCGCTTCCAGCCTCCCGGTCTGCCGGAAAAACTTCGGTCCGCGATAAAGGAAAGCGCAACGCGCGACTTTGGCGCGCTCCACACAAACGAGTTTCACCTCATCGAAAGCAAGCTGAAATCCTCCGGCGCGGAGTACACTACGCTCGAAACTTTTCCCTTCGTGACGGCGGAGGCTTAGCGGCGCATGCTGGAAGTTTCGGTCACAACACTGCTGATTCCTCTGTCCGCGTACGTTCTCGGATCGATTCCCTTTGGCCTGATATTGGCGAAGCTGTTCGGCGGAACCGATGTGCGCAAAGGAGGCAGCGGCAACATCGGTGCGACCAACGTGGCACGCGTCGTCGGCCCGGTGGCGGGAATCCTCACGCTGATTCTTGATGTCGCGAAAGGCTCCGCGGCCGTGCTCCTGGCTGCGGAGCTTTCGCAGGTCTCTGCCACCTGGATGATGATCGCCGCGCTGGCGGCGCTTGTGGGCCACTGCTTCCCGGTCTGGCTGAAATTCAAGGGAGGAAAAGGCGTGGCCACTGCCGCCGGAATGTTTCTCGTTCTGTGTCCGCTCGCGTTCCTTGGCTCCGTGATTTTGTTTGTTCTCGTTGTGACGTTCTGGCGATACGTTTCGCTGGGCTCGATTTCCGCAGCGGCCGCGATGCCGCTGCTGATGTACTTTCTGTGGGCGCCACGCCATGCTCCGCCGCTGGTCATCACGTTCGGCTCCCTGGCGGCAGCGCTGCTCATTGTTTTCAAGCACGCCGGTAATATTCGGCGATTGGTGCAAGGCATGGAGCCGAAATTTTCCTTCGGCAAGACGAAGGATACGGAATGACGCAAATCGCCATTCTGGGCGCGGGAAGCTGGGGCACAGCTCTGGCCGTGATTTTGTCACGCACACGGAAGGCGCACGAGATTTCGCTGTGGGTGCACAACGCGGCGCTCGCCGAAGCCATGCAGCATCACCGCGAAAACAATACTTACCTTCCGGGACTCGCGCTCCCGGCGGGCATCCGGGTCACGCATGAAATTCCGGCGGCGCTGGAGCGAGCGCACATCGTTATCGGAGCCATGCCGTCGGTCCATGCACGCGGCATTTACTCGCGAGTTCTTCCCTGTGTCTCGCGCGAAATGATTTTTGTGAGCGCCACGAAAGGGCTCGAACCCGCCACGCATCTGCGCATGAGCAAGGTCATCGCACAGATTCTGACGCAGGCCGGTGCGACGAATTCCCGGCGAATCGCGGTGCTTTCCGGCCCCTCGTTTGCGGCGGAAGCAGCGCGCGGTGAACCGACCGCAGTGGTTTTGGCCTCGGAGGATGCCGCTGTGGCAAGCGAGCTTCAGGAAGAGTTTGCCGCGCCATCGTTCCGCCTGTACACGAACGAAGATGTTATCGGTGTCGAGCTCGCGGGCGCGATGAAAAACGTCATGGCGATTGCTGCCGGGGCGTGCCAGGGATTGGGGCTCGGCTCGAATCCTCTTGCCGCGCTGATCACGCGCGGCCTCGCGGAAATGAGCCGCCTGGCCGTGGCGCTGGGGGCGCGGCCGGAAACGCTGAGCGGCCTGGCAGGCTTGGGCGATTTGGTTCTGACGTGCACGGGTTCGCTCAGCCGCAACCGCTACGTGGGCATCGAGCTTGGCAAAGGGCGTTCACTCGCCGATATTCTCGCGAACATGCGCATGGTCGCCGAAGGCGTGGATACCGCCGCGCCGCTGCTGGCTCTGGCCCGCGAGCACCAAATCGAGATGCCGATCACGGAACAGGTAGACGCCATCCTGCACCAGGGCAAAGCCCCGAAAGACGCCATCCGCGACATTATGGACCGGCCGCTGAAGCGCGAATGAGCGCGTTATTCGGCCTGCTAAACCTAGTCCTGGCAACGGAATACTGATAGCTGAGGAGAGTCCACGCCCCCAGGCGGTAGTACTAAAGTCCCAGTTGCACTTGCGAGACGCTTCGGATTACTCGGCCGCTGCTGGCACCCTGGGTCACCTAAAATAGAGAGTTGAGATGCCGCCCACCGCTCAGTCTCTATTGGCCCGCCTGCGTTCGGGACGCGTACGCATCCTCTGGCTTGTTTTGGGTGCGCTGTTGCTGGTCAGCGCGCTTCCGATTGCTCTGTACCACATCCAGGTGCTGCAACTGAGCCAGGAAAAGCTGGTGGACACGGAAAAAGTCCAGCAAACCGAACTGACGCGATCGCTGGCCCAGGAAATTCAACTGTTCGAATCCAACCTGACGCAGCAGCTGATCACCGAGCGCCAAATACTCGCGCTCGCGGGCCTCATCGACGACGTTGAAGACCCGGCCGTCGAACCAAAGGTCACCAGTTTGCTGCAGTATTTTGTCGAAAGCAATCGTAACACTTTCATTTATCTGACTGCGGTGGGTAAGTCCGGGAAAGGCACGAGCGCGTCGCAGGGGAATTTCCAGGCGGAGAAGGATCCATTCGTTGCCAGAGCCCTGCAGCGCGCGTTCGTCACCTGCCTGCAGTCACAGCAGTTGCAAGTGGTCAAGTTTCGAAGCGATCCGCTGGCGCTGGCACCGGAAGACCGGCCCGCCTTCGTCGTCGCCGTTCCGCTGAAAGACGTGAACGACAACTTCACGGGCATGCTCGCCGCGGTGGTCTCACTGGCTCCGATCCTTCACCGGCTGCAGGACGCCAGTGTCCGGGGGCGGACTGTCTTCGTTGTGGACCACGGCGGTCACATCGTGGCGCACCCGGACGTGAAGAACTTCGTGCCGGGCGCGGACGCGAGCGGCAATTCACTGGTCGCCCAGGTGAAGGCGCTGCCACAGGAGCTTCGCAGCACGGAAACGATCCGGTTTACGGAAACAGACAAAAAAAATTCGATCGAGATGATCGGAACGTACAGCACTTTCCCGGAAGTGAACTGGGCCGTTATTGAGCAACGGAGACTCGATCAAGCGCAAAGCGACACGGGCGTCACCGAGCTGAACAAGCAAGCGCTGGCTTTCGTCACCGTTGTCATCCTCGCGGCCATTCTTGTCGGCTATTTCTTCGCGGTCGGTATCAGCGGGCCCATCCGCGGACTGGCTGCCTCCACGCGCGCGATCAGCCGCGGCGAATTTCATCAGCGCTCTCCGGTCCGCGGGGCGTTGGAGATCAGCGAGCTGGCTGAAAACTTCAATAAAATGGCCGGCGACATCGAAGAGTACATCGAGCGCCTGAAGGAAGCGGCCGAAGAAAACCGCGAGCTGTTTATCGGTTCGATCCGCATGCTCGCCGCCGCGATCGACGAAAAGGATCCCTATACGCGCGGTCACTCCGGCCGCGTGGCGAAATATTCGACGCTCATCGGCCAAGAATTGGCGCTCTCCGCGGAAGAGCTGGACAAGCTGCGCATTTCGGCGCTGTTGCATGATGTCGGCAAGATCGGCGTCGAGGACCGCGTCCTGAAAAAGCCCGGGGCGCTGACGCCGGAGGAATTTGGATTGATGAAACAGCACACCGTCAAAGGCGCGAACATCATGCGCCCGGTTTCGCAGCTGAAGGAAATACTGCCGGGCATCGAGCTGCACCACGAACACGTCGATGGCCGCGGGTATCCCTACGGCTTGCAGGGCCAGCAGATTCCGCTGATGGCGCGCATCATCGGCGTGGCCGACACGCTCGATGCCATGACCACCAACCGCCCGTACCAGTCGGCGATGGATCTCGATTACGCGATGGACCGCATCCGGGCCCTGGCTGGCTCAAAATTCGATGCCGCAGTCGTGAACGCACTCGAATCCGCCGTCAACGCCGGCAAACTCCGGCTCAGCGCCGTCGAAGTGCACGTCTAACAGCGAGTCCTGCCTACTTGCCAACTCGTCTTGCTTCCGCATGGTAAGCAGAATGAATCGTGCCCCTATGGAGAGTGGTAGGAAGCCGCTGGGCATCATCTGCTACAATTTTACGTTGCGCGTGATTTGCATCGCGCAGTCCTATGATTTCTCTCTTCGGCAAACTGGAACCAACATTGGCGGAGCGCCTTAAGGCTTCCGTCAGCAAGACCAAGGCGGCGCTCTCCGAAACCGTCGACACGATTCTTCTCGGTGAGCGCAGGATCGATGCTTCGATTCTCAAGGATTTGGGGACCGCGCTTCTTTCCGCCGACCTGGGCGTGAAACCGACGCGCGAGATTCTGGATGCCGTACGCGAGAAGATGGACCGCAACGCGCTGTCAGATGGTGCGCAGCTCAAGCGCGAAATCAAATCGCACATCGTGCGAATCCTGAATGCGCCATCGAAGCCGGACATTGCCGGCGCGAGCGGGGTCGCCGCTTCGCCGAACGGGGGCGGCACGCGAGTGATTTTCGTTGTCGGCGTGAACGGCGCGGGCAAGACCACCAGCATCGGGAAGCTTGCCAATCGACTGCGCCAGGAGGGCCGCAGCGTCGTGCTCTGCGCCGCCGACACGTTTCGCGCGGCGGCCATCGAGCAACTCGAAATTTGGGCGCAGCGCAACGGCGTTGAGGTCATCAAGCAGAAACCCGGGGCCGATCCGGCTGCGGTTGTTTACGACGCTGTCGCCGCTGCGAAGGCGCGTTCGGCTGACGTCGTTATCGTTGACACCGCCGGGCGCCTGCACACCAAGTCCAACCTGATGGCTGAGCTCGAAAAGATGAAGCGCACAGCCGCGAAGGTGATCCCCGGCGCCCCGCACGATGTTCTGCTCGTTCTCGACGCCACCACGGGCCAGAACGGTCTCGCGCAGGCGCGCGAATTCACGTCCACTGTCGGCATCACGGGCATCATCCTCACGAAGCTCGACGGCACGGCCAAAGGCGGCATCGTGGTCGCGATTTCGCGCGAACTTGGCTTACCTATCCGCTTCGTGGGCACCGGCGAGCAGATCAACGACATGGTCCCCTTTGACGCCGAGACCTATGCCAATTCGCTGTTCGACTGAGCCGTGGACGCGCACGCCATTCGCTTTATGCAGGACGCGCTGGCGCTGGCGCGCAAAGGCATTGGCCTCGCCAGCCCCAATCCTATGGTGGGCTGCGTCATAGTGTGCGAAGGCCAGATCATCGGCGAAGGTTTTCATCAATACGAATGGCGCGACCACGCGGAAATCGTCGCGCTGAAATCGGCGGGCAACAAAGCGCGCGGCGCGACCCTCTACGTCACGCTTGAGCCTTGCAACCATACCGGCCGCACCGGCCCTTGCACGGAAGCGGTCATCGCCGCGGGTGTGCAACGCGTCGTGGCCGCGATGGACGATCCAAATCCGGCTAATTCCGGGCGCGGATTCGAACGCCTGCGCGCAGCCGGTATCGATGTTTTCACGGGTGTCTGTGAAGAAGAAGCCCGCCGCCTCAATGAACCGTTTGCCTGCTGGATTCGAACGAAGAAACCTTTCGTCACGCTGAAGTCCGCTTTGACGCTTGACGGCCAACTTGCTCTGCCGCAACCAGGAAGGAAATCCGCGGCAAAATCCGAAAAGCGCAACGGCTCAGAGTGGATCACTTCGGAAGAGTCCCGGGCGGAAGTTCATCGCATGCGCCATGCCTCGGACGCGCTGCTCACGGGGATCGGCACGATTCTCACCGATGATCCACTGCTTACCGACCGCAGCGGTCTCCCGCGTCGCAGCCGTCTTCTGCGGGTTGTCCTCGATTCGAAGCTGCGCCTTTCGCCCAAATCCCGCATCGTTAAAACTTCCGGCGACGACCTCCTGGTCTTCACCGCTGTCTCCCCAAAGTCGTCTAAAGCGCGCAAATTGCAGAAAGCTGGTGTCGAGATCATGCGTACGAAAACGAAGAACGGC
>QHYF01000114.1:7396-9256 GCA_003224075.1 Acidobacteriota bacterium | reverse complement strand
GGTAGCCTCCGCCAAAGATGACGCCAAGGTAGATCACCGGCACGGCGAGAAATTTGTTCCCGGCTCTCCGGTAACTTGCAATTACGATCGCGAGCACGCTGAAGGAGACGCCAGGCGACAGCAGCCAGGCTGCCAGAGCCACGGTCAGAAAATGCGCAAGCTGACCGGCAACGTACGCGCCGGCTCCTTTGCCGGCCTTATGTCTGGCGGCCAGCCGCATTTTGGCAAGATCGATCAGCAGATGAGCGAGCGTTAGACCGCCGATCACCAGGTGCGTTCTGAGGACCACGATCGTACCGGGAATGAAAAATCCGGCGAGGAGGATGGCGCAGAGATAGTGAATCAGCCCATGCGCAAGATAAGCAAAGGGCTGTCCGCGCTGTTTTTGTTCGACCAGGCGGTGGGTCTGAAAAACAAAATCGGCCAGCAGATGCGCCAGATAAAGGGCCAGCAGCGTCCGGAAGAGTATTTGCATGATTTCGTACAATTCCTAGAATTTGTACGTTTTTGTACAACTAGTCAAAAGTGCGCGCGATGAACGATCCGGCGACGCGGACCGTTTCCGACAGCTGCCAATAGTATCCGCGTTTGAGATTCCTGGATACCGTGGAAGTGTCCAGCTGGAGCCGCCGGGCGGCTTGCCCGAGCCTCGGCCGGCCAAGAATTGACCGCTTCGCGATCATGCCTTCCATTGACTCCGACCGAGTCGGGGTCAGGCCTTCCATTGCCCCGATGACCTCCCATAGCCTTGGAGGGATCTTCAGCAATGTCCCGATGGTCTCCCATTGCTTTGGAGTGATCTGCAGCACCAGCGTGTCGTGCAGGCCGTAGATCAGGTTGATGGTGCTGTTGAAAGATTCGTCGCGGGACGCAAAGGCCGTGAGCACCTCGAATTTGAAAAGGCGGCCGCCCTTGATGCTTTCGATGGCCCGGCGCGCGCATTGAAAGGCCTCGCCGCTCAGCCGGTTCACGGGCGGCCGGATACGGTCGGAGATGCGGCCAATGCCGATTCCCAGGCGCAGGGAGAGAGGCCGGAGCGAGGAGCGCAGATCCAGAAGCAGAGCGGGAAGGGAGGGCAGTTCGCCCGCAACGGTCTGGAACTCATCCCCGGCGGTCACGGAATAGGGCAGCCGGATGAGTTTCTGATCCAAATGCCGTTTGGACGCGGCGGCGAGCTTTTTTCCCAGCAGGGCGCGCACGTCCGCGCGCGTGCTGGAGGCCACGACATCGGCGATCAAAACAGCGTAGATTCCGGAAGGCATGGGGCGCTCCTGGCCTCATTATACTATTTGTACGAAAATGTACAATATATTATTTTTGTATGAAAACGTACAAATAATAGGATTTGCACGATATCGTGCAAATGACAAAAAGGGCAGCAACGCCCGGCCCAGGGGTTTTCCCGTGGATGCGTCAGTGGGAGTTCTGGCCGCGCCCGCCGCTAAGAAGCAAATACGCTCCGAGCAGCGACAGGGCACCGAGGGCGGCCGCCACAAGGGTGTGCACGGCGACGAACAGATGGCCTTCCTCGTGACGGGCAAGCATGTGCACCGTATCGTGGTACATGATGTGCCCAAAGGCCAAGGTTGTGAACACAACCGATACGCCGCTGATGATAAATAGAGCCCGTTTCATATTCCTCCTAAAGGCGAAACCCAGTTGATGCACAGCCCTGCCTGGCGAGGGCTGTGAACTTGCCTAAGCCGCGAAAAATTCGATGCATAGAGCGTCCAGGAGCCTACCCCAAAAGCAATCTCTGCCAGTCAAAGCGCTGGTTGAGGACGGACTCTAATGCAGAAGGTCGGACCCGAAATTATTAAAGAAAAAAGAGGGCATGTGCCGGTGCGCTGTCGCCTGCTC
>QHYF01000114.1:0-7375 GCA_003224075.1 Acidobacteriota bacterium | reverse complement strand
CAATTCGGCACCCAGTACACACAGCGGATCTTGGAACTGAAATTGTCCAGCACCGTCTCCGGGAATCCACCCATCGTCGGCGCCGACGGATCGATGAGGCCGAGGATCTTCCACTGCGCGAGGTTCCGGTACCTGTACACCTCGACACCGCCCCGGGAGTAGCCGCAGAGCGAGTAGGAAGAGATATTCGCCGGACTGATTTTCGTGTGTAACTCTTTAAGGCAGGCATTGCAGTCATGCGTGAAGTGTGTCGGTAGAACGAAGATGACGCTCCCCCGCAGGGACGCGGGTATCTCGTGCACCAGCCACCTACCTTCCCACCCGTAAAGTCCCCCATAGACCACGACGGCGGGAGACGGACCGCTTTCGGGGTCAATGACGATGGAATTGCCGACATGGAGGGTTTTCACTCAACCTCCTTTTGACCTTCAGGCCGCGTCGCAGTATACAACAGTACGTCAAGGCTTTAAGGGACGGGCTCCTTAAAAAGGCTGGCTTGGGCCGATTCATGTTTTGCAGACTTGTGGACTCATGGGCCATCTGCAAGCCCCCCGCATCAGTACTTGTCCTGCAGCTCCGGCGGATTGGGGCGGCTGGCGGGCGGGACGATGTTGTTCTCGCGCAAGTAGAGAATCATCTGACCGTAGTGATCGGCGGCGTGCCAGACCACCACGGTGGCCAGGCCGAGGCGCGTGTTCGGCCCGGCGTAGGGCCCTTCAATGGGATCGAACATGTTCTTCGCGTCAATGGCGCCGAGCGATTTGCGGATCGCGGCAAACGAATCGCGCAGATAGATCAGCAATTCTTTCTTGGTTTTCGCGGGGCTGGGGCCGCCTTTGTCGCAGGCCTCGGGCGGCTTCTGGCCGTCGAATTCGGCGGCGAACCCGAAGTTTGCGCACGCCACGTGCTTGACCTGTTCGGCGAAAGTACGGACTTCGGCGGGACCGAATTGCGGCTTTTCGTTTTTGAATTTACCCTCGGCGGGACGGTAGCCGTATTTTTCCTCGGGCATCGCTTCCGCGGCGGAACGCACCTGGTATTCCTGGAAGCCGCTGCCGCGGAGGAACGCGGACGCGACAGTTTCCTTCTTACTCATTTCAGCGGCGGTGGGTTGCTGCGCAGGCGGAGCGCTTTGGGCGCTCCTATCCTCAAGCGGTTTCGTCTGGTCGGGTCGCTGCGACTGCGCCGGCGGAAACGGTTGTGAAGATTGGGCTTCCGCAGACTTATCCGCGAAAGAGCAGACCACGAGTACGACGATGGCAAGGGCAATCGGTGAGAGGTATGCTGCCAGCAGGCGATTGGGACGCATCGGGAGCCTCCTTCGTGCAGAGTTTAGCACCGACGCCCGCGGCTCACGTTAGGAAGCAGTGGACCCACACTCCCAGCGCGATTGGATTTTGGTCCGCCGGGTCGCGCCCCGAAAGCGCAGACCAGTTTGAAGACTGCGGCGGTTGCGTCACTACGGTGTGGCGGCTGCCGCGCTGGCTGCGGCTTGAACCGGGCGGTAACCGCAGGTCGCGGCTTTGCGCATCGCCTCGATGCCCTCGGCGTTGGACAACAGCGCCGTCGTCTGGCATTCGCGTAGCGAGCCGCCAGCGGCGAACGCCAGGGCGATCGCGGCCGCTGAGACGTTGTCCGGCATTTCGGTAATGAGTACCGCGTCGTACTGGCCGAAGGCGAAGTACGAGTTCAGCACCCTTCCGCCAAGTTTGTCGACCGGAGCGCGCACGGCGTCAAAGCGATCCTGTGGATTGGCGATGAGCCGCGCCAGAGCTTCGGGCGTGTAACTTACCTGATGAAGAAAGAACGGCATGGCAGGCCTCCTTACGGGGAGAGATTCGTGGGATGGCGGAACTATGCTCCCCTGAAGCGCGCCAGTCAAGAGGAAGAGTCAAGAAGCAGTTGGCGGAAGCAAACGGGGGAGTTCGCCGAAACTTTCGGATTGTGCGCCAGCGGAGATACCATATTCAATACTGGTATTGAACATGGCACAATAAGCCGTTATGGACACAGCGCGTAAGATCACCGTGGAAGTGCCACAGGAGCTTCTTGAGAAGGCGCAGCGCGCCAGCGGTGTTGGCATCACACAGACCGTTCGTAAGGGGCTGCAGCTCGTTGCGGCAGCGCGGACTTACGCTCGCCTGCGCCGGCTCCGAGGGAAGGTCCGCTTCTCGCGCACCGTAGCAGAGCTGAAAGCCGACCGATGATCGCAGCGGACACCAGCACATGGGTTGCCTGCGGCTTCCAATGTCACTGAAAAGGCGAGAGTAACAGGAAATTTTGCGAATTTGCAAAATTTCTCTTGACATCATATACAAATGTGGTATACTCTCTTTTGTAGAAAAGTGCGTCCCGGACCGGGACGTTTTGCTTTTCGCGGCAGGGAAAAGCCATTTACCCCTCTTGAGTCCTGAAGAAGTTATCGAAAACAACTAATCGCGTTCCCGCCCTCAACTCCGACTCAGCCTGTGAAACTGTGACTCCAGCGACGGGGGTCTTGCCATTAGAGAGGCAAGGGCGCAGGCGAAGACCTGAGCCCGCTATCGGGCGAATACCTGATTGCAGACAAGGCACTGGTCCAGCAGGCTCTCTTTACCGTTGCCACCCAGTTCCGACGGTCGCCGCGGGTTTTTGCGGCACCTGGGGTGGTGTATGGACCCGCGTCCTTCTCGGCGGACCGAGAATCGCACTCCTCTCGAAGTGGCCATAACGCTGGTGAGCCTGGACCTGGTCACCTACGAAGTTACGACCACCCGGGACGTGAGCCTTCACGGCGCCTCCGTTTTGACGAAACAGCAGTGGGCGCCCAACCAGCGCCTTGACGTTCGGTCTCTCCAGGGCAGCTTCAACGGCTTTGCCCGCGTGGTTCACTGCCGGCAGAAGAAAGAAGCTGCTTTCGTCATGGGGTTGGAGTTTTTTTTCACCGACGGCCTCTGGAAGGAGGGTCACCAGCATTCCAGCGGCGTCGCGGGGGCATGAAGATTTTTGAAGATTTCTCTTGACATTAATTCATTCAGTGGTATACTGACTCACGTAGAAAAGTGCGTCCCGGCAATTCGACATTGTTCGGGGCGTTTTGCTTTTTAGGGCTGCTCTCCGCACTCCGTCGCAGCTATTCCCAACAGTCCAGCGGCGCACGCTAAGTCCTCCGCGGCGAAAATTTCGCGCCCCACCGCGAGGCTCACGCGGGCGTGTGCGCCCAGTCGAAGCACGCCCGAAACGGGTTGCGTCACCAAAGGAGCCAAGATGCCGAGCTATCAGAATGTGACCCCGCCGATCTCCCTGTTTTCCGGCGATGTCGGTTTCAGCTTCAACAACGAAGCGTTTCCGGGCAGTGCGACCTCGGGCAGCCAGTTTGCGCTCCCGAGTTTCACCGGAGTGCCGGACAGCGGCACGGCGGTGCGCTGGCAGACGATTTTCGGCACCACGCCGACGGCCGTGAACCTGGTGTTGCAGGGCGCCATGGCCGATGTAGACGCGGAATACCAGACCATTGACACGACGACTGCAACCGCCGGCGAAGCGCGCACCGTCGCTGGCGTGCAGGCTAAATTCCTGCGCATTCGCTTTGTCTCCTCGACCGGTGGCGCCGGCTTGACCGCCAAGCTGATGGTCTGAAGCGATAAGCGCTGCTTCTTTCTCCGGCAACCTGTAGCTCAGGCCTTTAGGCCTGAGGTTTTTCCGCTTTAGGCCTGAGGTTTTTCTGCTCCAGCTCAGGCGACATTACCCGCCGGAGCGCGGAGCAAGAACACCCTCACCCCTAAAAGGGGTGAGCTACAACTCAGGAACCCAGCTTATATACGCCTCCATGGTGCTGGCCACAGCAACTCGTCGGGATCTCCGGAAAAGTCCATAAGATCAGGAATAATTGGAGGCTCAGCTGTTTTCGCGTAGTACGCTGCACTCGACCAGCGCCATTCATCGCCACGTCGAGTCAGGCCCGCAGTTACGGGGTTCTCGTGAATGTACACGAGTTTGTCGGAAACGTCCCGGCTCCTGCGGCAAATAAAATCGAAGTAGCGAGCTTGCCAGAGCGATCCCTTCGCGCCTCGTCGCTTTTGTATGACGTACCCAGTCTCGAATTTCCATTTGTGCATGACTTTGGAAATCGACGCGGTTCTGCATGCCACGAGCAAGTGAGCATGACTGGGCATGATGACGTAACCGAGAATGAGGAAGTCATGGGACTTTCGCAGTTCGGCCAGTGAACGCAGGATAAAGTCGCGTTCTTCAGGAGAGAAGGGCGCAACCCCAGCGGCCAGGTTTGTCGTAACAAAAAAGATGCGGTCGCGGTCAGCAATTCTGCGAATGCGCGACATTGCGTCTATTTGTAGCGTCTGAGCGGGTTGCCGTCAAGCACGCCCCGTAGCTCGCACTGCACCTCATCGCACTGTAGCTCAGGCCTTTAGGCCTGAGGTTTTTCTGCTCCAGCTCAGGCGACATTACCCGCTGGAGTGCTGAGAACACCCTCACCCCTAAAGGGGTGAGCTACAGCGTTGACGACAAAGAGGTGCGCGACGGAGGGGCCAAGCTCATGCCGAAGTCGCTCTGGGCGCATGAACCGATCCTCACGCCGGAGCGCAAGCTCTGGCGCGCCGTGCTGGAGCAGGCCTGCCTGGACTCCGAACTGCCACCGTCCCTCGACGGATCCCTGTCGGACGATTGCGCCCAGGCGCGAAGATATCTGCGCGCCGAAAGCCGCTTTGAACAGGCCAATCTCGAACTCGTTTGCGATTTTGCGGATGTGCCCGCGGACCGCGTCGTTTTGTGGTCGCGCAAGCGCTACCCACTTGCCGCCTAGTTGTCACTCGACATTTATCCGTAGAAGTGGGAGCCCCAGAAGACGCTCTCTTCTCTTACTTAGAACTTAGAACTGAAAACTGAACACCGAACACTCCGTACGACGGTTAGCACCCTTCACACCTCATGACACGCGGGAACAATACACGCAAGACCAACGGGCATGCCGGGCCGCACGGCCGCGACAACGCTGCTGGTGGCCGCATAGCGGCCAACGGCCAGGGTCCGGCCTCCACGGAGCGGGGCGGGATCCCGGTGCACCGGGATCAAGCTGCGTCTGACGACGCCAGCGGAGCTTCCGTTGCAAGCGCGGCAACCTCCGCCGCAGCCGGCGCGGACCGCGAGGCGTGCGCTGAGGCGGCGCCGCCCCCGCCGAATGGAGCCGCGCACGAGTCGGCAGGGAAGAAGCCGCCCGCCAAGGGCAAATCGAAAATAATTCCCCCTGGCGAAGGTCCGCTCCCGGAGAGCCCCGGCGATTTCGTCAATGAAATTCACGGGCGCATCGATTTATTTCGCATCTGGCACGGCCTGCTCAAATCCAAAGACGTAAAAATCAAGCAGCGCGCGGTCGAGCGGCTCACGGACATGCGCTACAAGGGCGCGGCCGCCTCGGAAGAAGAGCCCCAGCAGGTCGTCACCGATATGCCGGGGCCGAAACGAGATTGAACGAATGCGGCGCGCGAGCGCCGCGGAGGAATCGAAATGGCAAACGCAAGATTGATTTTCATCGGGGAAGTCACGCAAATCGCCGGTGTCGCGGCGGTGGTGGCTGGAGTTGTTTTGAGTTTGCACCACTGGCCCGCGGCTGCCGCGCTCATCGGCGGCGGTGCCGCATTTTTCGTGGGAAAGAAGCTTCGCGCACAGTAGTGCGAAGGCGCGAATCGAGCCTGGGATGAGCGGATCGAAGACACATGGAAAAGGTCCTCTGCGCATTAGCGATTATTACAGAGCTTTTGCAAGGCAAAAGGAATTTCATGAATCGATAGCGAAGTACCGTCTTTTTGGCGGGGCGGCGGGCCCCGGAAAAACGAAGGCCCTGTTGTGGGAAGCGATTCGCCAGGCCATCGAGGTTGCGGGTTGCGACACGCTGCTCCTTCGGCGGACCTACCCGGAGCTGGAATCGTCGCTGTTGGCATACTTTCGCCGCGACGTGCCGCGCGCTTTTTACAAAAGCTACAGCGAAGCGAAGCACGTCGTGACCTGGACAAACGGTTCGACCACGCGCTTCGGCTACTGCCGCAACGAGCACGACGTTTACCAATACCAGGGCGCCGAGTTTCTGTTCATCGGCATTGACGAGCTCACGCACTTCACGCTGAAGCAGTGGCAGTTTCTCACTTCGCGCAACCGCTGCCCTCGGCGCGTCTATTCGGACGGCCAGAACGCGGGGAAGGGAATTGTCCCTTGCATGGCCGGCGCGACGAATCCGGGGAACATCGGCCACGCCTGGGTCAAGGCGCTGTGGGTCGATCACGTTCCGCCGCCGGGATTCGAGCGGCCGGAACTGTACAACCCGCGCGATTACGATTTCATTCGCGCGCGGCTCGACGACAACCCCATTTACGCCAACGACGCCGAATACCGCCGCACTCTGGAAACGCTTCCGGAGCATTTGCGCCGCGCGTTTCTCGAAGGCGACTGGAACGTCTTCGCCGGGCAGTATTTCGACGTTTTCGAGTATGGCCGACACACCGCGCGCCCGGAAGAGCTCCGGCTCGAGCCCTGGTGGCCGCGCTGGATTTCGATTGACTGGGGCTTCCAGCATCCCAGCGCGGTCTATTGGCATTGCGCCGTGCCAGGGCGTTCTAGTTCCGTCATTCCGAGCGAAGCGAGGAATCTGTCTTCGTCTTTTGGGCAGAGAGATCCCTCGGTCGCGTCACGCTTCGAGCGTGCTGAAAGCACGCTCCCTCGGGATGACAATCCTTGTCGGATTGTCACCTACCGCGAATTCGTGCAAAGCGGCCTTTCCCCGCGCATGCTGGCGCAAGCCATCGCCGAGCGCAGCGGCCGCGAGCGCATCAACGAAGTGTTTCTTTCTCCGGACGCCTTTGCGCACCGCACTTCGGAGGCGTCCATCGCGGAGCAGCTTGGCGACGTGCTCGTCCCCAACGGTTTGCCGCGCCCGTCGCCTGCCGACGACGACCGCATCGGCGGCTGGCAATTGATGTACCAGTTGCTCGAATCGGATTCCTGGGTGATCGCCGAGAATTGCGCGAAGCTCATCGAGTGTTTGCCACAACTGGTGCGCGACGACCGCCGCGTCGAGGACATTCGCAAGGTGGAAGGCGACGATCCCGCCGACGCCGCGCGCTACGGATTGGTCTCCGGCGGAAGGCTCGCCGGTGTTGGACCGGCCTTTGTGCCGGCCAGGGCGGGGCAGGCCCCGCCCCTTTATCCGCCGCGCGGCGGGCCGCATTTTGTTACCGGCATGCCGCTCGACGAACAAATCGCGCGGCAAGTCAGCGCCACGGATCCGACTTCGCGCGCGATTCATTACCAGCGCCTCGAATCCGAAGCGCGCAAGCAGTTTCGTCCAAAGCCTCTCCCGCGCCGCCGTTCGTAAGCAAGATGAATT
>QHYF01000111.1 GCA_003224075.1 Acidobacteriota bacterium | reverse complement strand
GAGGATGGCGGGCGTCTCGGGCGGCAAGGTAAGTCTGGAAGCTGCCGCCGGCATGACCAAAAAGGCAAGCGTGAAGAGGCAAGTTAAGCTGGCGCGGCAGTACGTGCGCATGGGAATCTTCACCTTGGTCCGAGAGAAAAGTGGCGCAGGTTCAGTTCAGGCTCTGCGCCGGAAGAGTTTAAGCTGTTCGAGGAGAGTTGCAAACCGAAATGGCTTCTGCAGAAAGACAGAATTGGGAGGAAGTTCTACTTCAGAAAACCCTTCCGCGTATCCCGACATATAGACGACCTGGATACCTGGGTGGATCTTGGTTACACGGCGGGCGAGTTCGGTGCCACGCAAACCCGGCATAACGATGTCGGTGAGAAGAATATCCAGTTTTCCCGAGTGCTGCTCTGCGATCTCGAGCGCCTTTGTGGCCGATTGGGCTTCAAGAACCTCATAGCCCGAAGTGCGGAGGATGTCCACCAACGCATGTCTCAGGGCCGCTTCATCATCCGCAACCAGAATCGTCGTCCGGCCGTCGCCTTGTTCGACAGTCTGGATAGCAGAGGAATCGCGAACTTGTGGAATCACTCTCTCCGCCACCGGGAAGTAGAGCGAAAAGCGGGTGCCTTCGCCAGGGGAGCTCTGCACGCGGATGTGTCCGCCGCTCTGCTTGACGATTCCGTATACGGTGGCAAGCCCCAAGCCGGTCCCTTTGTCGGCGGGTTTGGTGGTGAAAAAAGGCTCGAAAATCTGGAGGCGGGTTTTTTCGTCCATACCCTGCCCGGTATCGGACACTTCAAGGACAACCCAATTCCCGGAAAGAGCGGAACCACCCGGAACGTCCGCAGGCAAGCTGGCAGCGTTGCGCGTGGAGATGGCCAGGTGACCTCCTTCGGGCATGGCATCGCGGGCGTTGATGGCCAGATTGGCGACCACTTGTTCGACCTGCGAGGGGTCGGAGAGAATCCAGGATTGTGCAGCGTCATAGTGAAAGGTGAGTTCGACGTCCGATCCCAGCAGCCGGGGCAGCATGAACTCGGACTGAGTCAGCACTTCGTGCAGATCCAATGGGCGGAGTTCAAACACTTGCTTGCGGCTGAAGGCGAGGAGTTGTTTGGTAACGGCCGCGGCCTTTTCAGTAGTGCGCTGGATCTGGTCCAGATAGGTGCGCGCGGGGGATTCTTTCGGGAGGGAGCGGTACAGCAATTCCGAACATCCGCCAAGGACCATCAACATGTTGTTGAAGTCGTGAGCAACGCCTCCGGCGAGCCGTCCAAGCACCTCCATCTTCTGGGCCTGGCGCACCTGAGACTCCAAGACTTTCTGTTCTTCTTCGAGGGCGCTCCGCCTCAGGTTTTGCCTGTAACTGTCGTAAAGCACACCCGTCGCCTGCGACATCGTTTCAAGGTAGCGCAGCTCCTGACCCGTATACCCGCCCGGGCGATTGGCAACTCCAATCAGCCCAACTACCTCTTTTCCTTTGAAAATAGGCACGCCGAGAAACGAGCTCATCCCTGGATGCCCGGCAGGGAGTCCTCCGGAACGCGGATCCGTCTTTGGTGAATTGGCGACTACCGTTTTACCCTTGGTGATGACTTCACCCAGAAGATTGTGCTCGTGCCGGACCTCGAAGTATCGTTCGCTCTCGTACTGCCGAACGATCTTTTCGTACAGCTCCCGATTGACCTTGCTGTCCCACACGAGGCCTTGGTGAGCCAGCACACGCAGAACGGGCCCTTCAAGAACGACCCCTAGTAATCCGTATTCGCTTTCGGTCTGTCGAATGGCAAAGGTCAGCAACTGCTGGCTCGCGGCGCTCCAGTCGCCTTTGTCCAGAAAGGTGTTGAGGGCCTGGGTAACGGTCGCAAGCACGTCGGATTTTTCCCGAAGTTCCTGTTCGATGCGTTTTCTGTCACGGATGTCTTCGATCACGCTCATCGCTGAAATAGGCCTCCCTTTCTCATCAGAGACGGGGGCCGTGGAAATGCTGACCGCAAAACGCTCGTTCATGCGGTTGAGGCGCGTAGTTTCGAAACCGGTTGTGATTTGACCGGCGAGCGTGTTGCGCCGCAATTCCGCGTGCTCCTCGAGTTTCTCTTCGGGCACGAACGGAGCTCGATTTCCGATCACTTCCGGAGCGCTCCAGCCGAAAATGCGCTCGGCCGCGGGATTCCAGGCGGTAATCTTTCCTTCCAGATCGGCGCTGACCACGGCCATGGGCGCGGACTCGACGAGGGCGCGGTATTGTTCACTCCCTCGGCGCGCGGCGGCCTCGCGCGCGGTTCGCACGAAATCTGCGATATCGTCCGCGGAGACAAACAGAACGGCGGCGGTGCCAGCAGACGCGGAAGCGGTGACAATTTTCACGGCGGCGGAGAGCCAGTAAACGGGCTTCCAGACAGTTATTACCTCCATGAAGTGTGTTCCACCGCAGCTCACGATGAACAATCCAAACGCCCAGAAAAAATAGGGATATGGAAGGTCGCGTCCAGTTCGGCGCACCAGCCAAACCAGCGTCACAGAGATGACCACGTAAGAAAGGCCGATCACCAGATCGGTAATGACCTGCGTCCAGAGCAAGCGCTGATTGCCAACGTAGCAGTACCAGTGCGGCAGAAAATTCGTCGCCAGTAGCGTGGGCGAACTGAACCACATAGCCGCGGTGAGCAAGAAGAGTCCCGCGAGGGCAAACTTTGCCTTGCGCGCGGGGATGGGAATCCGCGGCTGAGGAATCGATGGGGCGCTGGCGGACATCCAGAACGCTGCCTTTCTTCGCGGCGCAAGCGAAAAATAGTGCGCGCGGGCTCGCCAATTGAAGAAGGGGGCAAATCCAGCCGACGCGGGAAACCCGATTCGAACGGCTCCGCACGGTCCCGAACCGGCTTGAGAGGAGATCCCCGGTTTGGACCGAATGGCACAATTTTACCGTGGGATTTCCCAGGCAGGGTTGTTTGCAATCCCCGGTGTGACGCAAATCAAAACGTAGTTCCCGGGAAGAATCGATATTAGGCACCACGAGGCCCATTTGTTATTCTCGGCGGACCGATGACGACGAATGAAAACGTCGACCCTGAACGCGGCGGGGCCACCCGAACAGACGAACCGCGGGAGGCGCTCCCCAAAGAGCAGCAACCGAGCCTCGAGCGCGGTTTGGGCCTCAAAGAAGCGGTCGCGCTGAACATGATCGAGATCGTGGGGATTGGCCCGTTCGTGGTGAGTTCCTTGGTGATTCGGGCGATGGGCGGGCCGCAGGCCTTGATCGCGTGGCTGGCCGGAGCGCTGCTCGCCACACTAGACGGATTTGTGTGGTCGGAACTTGGCGCGGCCATGCCGAAAGCCGGCGGCACCTATGTTTTTCTCCGCGAGGCCTATGGCCCGGAACGCTGGGGCCGGCTGATGTCGTTTTTGTTCGTCTGGCAGACCTTCGTGCAAGCGCCGCTTTCGATTGCCTCAGCCTCGATCGGGTTTGCCAGCTATGCGGGATATCTTTACCCGCTTTCGACGCTGCAGGCCAAGATGATCTCCGGCGGGCTGGTCATCTTTCTCGTGATTCTGCTTTACCGGCGGATCACGGCCATTGGAAAAATTTCCGTATTGCTGTGGGCCGGCGTCGTGGGAACAATGCTCTGGCTGATCTGGGGAGGAGCGCGCCATTTCAATGCAAAGATGGCGTTCGATTTTCCGCCGGGAGCCTTTAGCCTTTCATGGGTTTGGCTTGCCGGCCTGGGGTCCGCGATGGTGAAGACGGTGTACAGCTACTGGGGCTACTACAACATTTGCCACCTCGGCGGCGAAATCCGGAATCCCGAGAGGAATATCCCGCGCGGGATTTTCATATCGATTGCGGGGATCGCGGTGCTGTACCTGGCGATGCAGACGAGCATTCTTGGCGTGATCCCCTGGCGCGAAGCGCAGAATTCTCCGTTCATCTTCAGCGCGTTCGTCGAGAAACTGTATGGACACGCAGCAGCGCGGGTTGCGACGTGGATGGTCTTGTGGATTGCCCTGGCCTCCGTATTTTCGGTGTTGCTTGGCTATTCGCGCGTGCCGTATTCGGCGGCTCTGGACGGGAATTTTTTTCCGGTGTTCGCGCGGTTGCATCCAACCAAGCATTTCCCGCATGTGTCGCTGCTGGTCTTGGGCGGGCTCGCGTTTGTCTTCAGTATCAGCTTGAAGCTGGAAACCGCCATTGCGGGGATTCTTTCCATGCGCCTGCTCGTGCAATTCATCGGACAGGCGGTGGGCGTGATGGTGCTGCGGCGGCGCTGGGGCCCGGAGCGATTGCCGTTCAAGATGTGGTTGTATCCGCTGCCTGCGGTGCTGACGATGATCGGATGGGCATGGCTTTTTTGGCAGACCGGGGCGACCCGAAAATGGGGAGTCGCGGAGATCGCGCTGGGAGCCGTGGCGTTTCTCATTCGCGCTCGGGAGATGCGACAATGGCCGTTTGGGAGTTCAAAATCGGCAGTACACAGTTGACAGCAAGTACACAAATTGCATTTCTGGTGGAGGTTGCGTGAACCGTCTTGTTGGTGGAATTGGATTAGCAGTCCTGTTGTTGATGGCCGCGCGGGTCGCGAAAGCGCAGTTTTCTCCGGCGCCAGGGACGGGACCAGGGCTAGCTGAGACCGTTGAAGCCATCGACCAAGCCCGCGTCACCACTCGCATCCTCTATGTGACCGCGCATCCCGACGATGAGTCCTCATCCGTGCTGACCTACTTGGCGCGCGGACTCCACGCCGACGTCGCGCTGCTCTCCCTCACGCGCGGCGAAGGCGGCCAAAACGACCTCGGCCCCGAGCAGGCGCCGCAGCTTGGCCTGATTCGCACGCAGGAACTCCTGGCCGCGACGCGCGGCTACGGCGTGAAACTGTTTTTTTCCCGCGCGAAGGACTTTGGGTATTCCAAAACGCCGGAAGAGACGGAAAAGGTCTGGGGCGACCAGGTTCTCGAAGACATGGTGCGCGTGATTCGCAGCTTTCGGCCCAACATCGTGATCAACAATTGGGGTGGCGTTCATGGCGGCCATGGCCATCATCAGGCCGCGGGCCTGCTGACGCCAAAAGCGGTACAACTTGCCGCTGATCCCAATTACAAATCGCACGGAGCGCCATTTGATGAAGGGGATCTGGCGCCCTGGGGCGATCGCCGTCCCATCCTGTTGCTGGACGTGGACCGCGGCGAAAAACCTCAGGGTTACCTTTTGCCGCTGGACAGTATTTCTCCCCTTTACGGCAAATCCTGGCGCGAAATCGGCCTCGACGCGTTCGCGAATCATCGCACACAGGGAATCACCGGGTTCCTCGGGTCGCCATTCCTGCGGCGTCCCACCGCGCTCAAACGCGATGATGGCTTGGAGCTTGATCCCGCGGTGCTCGCGGAACCCCTCGGACCGCTCGATGAAGACTACGAGGTTGGGAACAAGAGCGTTGATCCTCTAATGCGGGCTGTGGATACGGCCCTGACGGCCGCTCGCGACGCAGCCTTGCGGCTGGACTGGAAAGCGGCAGCCAATTCGCTCGTCGCTGCGGGCAGGAAGCTCGATCAAGTGCCGATGCCCTCTGTTTCTTTTCAGATTCCGCCTCCGGTCGCGTCTCTCGCTCGAAGCATTAAGCGGAAGCGCGAAAAGATCAACGCTGCGCTGGTGCTCGTCGCCGGATTGCGGCTCGACGCGGTCGCCGATCGCAGCGAAATTGTCTCCGGAGAAGCGTGTACCGTGCGCGTGGAACCCCGCCATCGCGATGGCATCCAGGGAGATTTCAGGAAGCCAGCCTTAGCACTTCCGGCGGGGTGGACTGTCGCCAAGGAAGAACCCGAGGCGGGGGGAGCGATTCGCTTCACCATTTCCCTCCCGCAAACTCTCCAACTCGGCCGCGGAGGCTCGGAGGCACTTCTGTCGAACCTTCGGAGCGCGTCTGCATCCGCGCTGACGTCCGTCAGCGCATTATTGCCCGAACCTCCGCCGCTCGTGACCGCCAGCCAAGAAGCGGTTGTCGATGGTTATTCGTTCACGGTCAATTCGCCGGTGACAAGCGTGCACGCGACTTCTACGCGAGTAGATCGAGCGGCCCCGAGGGCTGTGCCGGCCTTTACCCTGGCCGTCGAGCCCAAGCAGGTAATCGAGGTTCTAACGAAACCAAGAAAGCCGTTTGACGTTTTGCTGCGCGTGCATTCCTACGCAACGCAGCCGGGGAAAGTGACTGTGGGACTGGATGCGCCACACGGCTGGAGGACAAGCGCGCCGGTGTCCCTGAATTTTGCCGGTGCCGGAGACCAGTACGCCCGCCTGACGGCGACACCAACCGTCAAGCTCACCGCGGGAAACTACAAAATTGCCGCCCATGCTCTTCGCAGCGCCGACCGCTCGACCGGAGTAAAGGCCGAGAAGTTCACCACTTCAATCGAGCCTTTGCCAACCTTGCCCACGCAGCTTTGGAGCGAGCCGGCCCAGTGCATGGTTCATGCCTTCGCGGTGAACGTGCCGCAAAATCTGCGCGTCGGCTACATCACCGCGGAAAGCGAGCCGGTGCCGGAAGCGCTCCAGCACCTGGGCATCCACGTGGAGATGTTGGACGCCGCGGCCCTGGCCTTCGGGGAATTGTCGCGCTTCGACGCCATCGTCGTGGGCGTGCGCGCCTACGAGCTGCGCTCCGACTTGCCGGGCGTCAACCAGCGGTTGCTCGACTACGTCTCGAAAGGCGGCACGCTCGTGGTGCAGTACCAGCGCGATTTCGTCTGGGATAGATCTCAATACGCGCCGTATCCGGCCCTGATCTCGCCGCCGATCCCCGCGGCGAAAGAGGGCGCCCCACAAACGCAGCGGCCGCTGCCGCGCGTTACCGATGAAAACTCACCCGTCAAATTGCTCAAGCCCGCCGACCCGCTGCTGAGCCGCCCCAATAAGATCAGCCAGGCCGATTTCAAGGGCTGGGTACAGGAGCGCGGGCTTTATTTCTGGA
>QHYF01000462.1 GCA_003224075.1 Acidobacteriota bacterium | reverse complement strand
CGTAGTCCGTCCATGCTTTCACCCGATAGTGCCGTCTTTGGGCAAAACGGACCGGTTGCCGCGAATTCGAATCCAGGCCGCTCCAACGCCTCACCCTTGACTGCATCCCGTCTGCCCCAATGATCCATTTTGCCCTCATCACCTCTCCGCCAAGGATGGCGCCTTCTTGGGTCAGGCCCGAAACAGGTGTGTTCCACAGCAGAGACACTCCGGATTCCTGTGCTCGCTCCACCATCTTCTGGTGCAGGACAGTTCGACGAACCCCAATGCCGGTAATAGCCGGAAAACTCGCTTCCACAACATTGGGTCCGTCGATAAAACGGACCCCCCGAAAGACCTTCCCGTCACCCGGCCCGAGTGCAACGCCTAACTCACTTAGTGCTGCGAGCGCATTCGGCATCAGCCCTTCGCCGCACGCTTTGTCGACAGGGGGCTTGGCGGCGTCGACGAGCGCTACCTGAAAACCTTTTCCCCGCGCCGCAATGGCCGCAGCCAACCCGGCAGGC
Organism: Acidobacteriota bacterium; assembly: GCA_003224075.1. GTDB lineage: Bacteria > Acidobacteriota > Terriglobia > Acidiferrales > UBA7541 > Acidiferrum. The sequence continues at coordinate 1,653 of QHYF01000462.1, read as the reverse complement.
CCCCCGCCTATGACCAGCACACCAATGCCTTGCCTCATGTAGTCTCCTCCGATTGCTCCTCTTCTGGGTGGCCTGAAACCTAATACCGCTTAGATGTCTTAAGACAAACGGGGATGCCTGCCGTGCGCGGATCGCTTATCCTGCGCTGGAACCGCGAGAGTGGCGCACATGCGGGCTGGGATCCCTTGCATAACCTGTGTTTATTTGAATGAACATAACTATTAATTTGACTCATTGACTTCTCCGCTCCATCCTGCTAGTTTGATGGCGAACATTTATGTTTCACGTCGCCATCAAGAACGATCAGGTTGCGCCCGCAGGAAGGGCCTGCTTTCGGATTTATCAGGTCGTTGTACGGATTAACCCTGTCGTTGTACGGGGGACCATGGGCGGATGATGGCGGCCTAGTACAGCATCACCGGAAGGTTTCGGGGCCATCATCCAAATGAGGATGATGGCCCCTGGTTTTCCAGGCGCGAAATTTCAAGACGTAAGAAATCAATGACCACGGAAGGAATTCGGACGTGAATGATTTTCAGCCCAAGCCGCGCAGCCATGCACTGACCGACGGAGCACATCGCGCCGGGGCGCGCGCCATGCTCCGCGCTTCGGGTCTCAAGGATGAAGACTTCCAGAAGCCGCTGGTCGGCGTGGCCAACACGTGGATCGAGATAGGCCCGTGCAACTATCACCTGCGCGAACTCGCGCAGCACGTGAAGGAAGGCATTCGCGCCGCCGGCGGCACTCCGCTCGAGTTCAACACCGTGTCCATCTCCGACGGCATCACCATGGGCACCCAAGGCATGCGCACGTCGCTGATCAGTCGCGAGGTCATCACCGATTCGATAGAATTGGTGACTCGCGGCAACCTCTTCGATGCGCTGGTCGTCCTGGTCGGCTGCGACAAGACCATTCCCGGCGGCGTGATGGCGCTGGCTCGCCTGAATATTCCAGGTCTCGTTCTTTATGGAGGCTCGATCGCTCCCGGTCAGTTCGAGGGCCACCCTGTAACCATTCAGGATGTTTACGAGGCTATCGGCGCCCATGCTCGCGGCGGCATCAGCGACTCGCAACTTAAGTCCCTGGAGACTGCCGCGTGTCCCGGGGCTGGCGCTTGCGGCGGACAATTCACCGCAAACACCATGGCTCTCGTGTGCGAATTCCTGGGAATCGCCCCGATGGGACTTTCGAGCGTTCCCGCCACCAATGCTGCCAAAGCGCAGGCGGGCCGCCGCGCCGGCGAACTGGTCCTCGATCTTCTTCGCCGCGACATCACCCCCTCGAAAATCATTACCAAGGCGGCGATTGAGAACGCCATCGCGGGCGTTGCCGCGCAGGCGTTGCCGCCACGGGCGGTTCCACCAACTCCGTGTTGCACTTGCTGGCCATCGCCAACGAGGCCGGGATCCCGCTTTCCATCGACGATTTTGACCGCATTAGTTCGCGCGTCCCCATTCTTGCAGATCTCAAACCGGGAGGACGATTTGTTGCAACCGACCTCTACGCAGCGGGTGGCACCGCGCTCGTGGCAAAGCGCCTCCTTGAAGCTGGATTGCTTCGCGGCGACTCCATAACCGTCACGGGACGCACTCTCGCCCAGGAAGCCGCCGGTGCCAAAGAAACGCCGGCGCAGGAAGTTGTCCGCAAACTCGA
>QHYF01000110.1 GCA_003224075.1 Acidobacteriota bacterium | reverse complement strand
AAGGGTGTGAACGCGCTGCAGGACCCCGGCGAGCCGATCTGGATCCCCACGCGCGCAAAAAGCGCAGAGATTGATTACGAAGGGGAGCTTGTGGTCGTAATCGGAAAGCCGTGCAAGGATGTACCACGCGAACGGGCGCTCGACTATGTGGCCGGGTACACGTGTGGAAACGACGTCAGCGCACGCGACTGGCAACTGAAAATGGGCGGGAGCCAATGGTGCCGAGGGAAAAGTTTCGACACCTTTGCGCCGCTCGGGCCGTGCCTGGTGACCCGGGATTCCATCCATGATCCCGGGACGCTGCAAATTCAAACGATCGTGAACGGCCGGATCATGCAGGACGCAAACACGCGCGACATGATTCATAATGTGCCCGCGCTGATTGAGTTTCTCAGCCAGAGCACGACGCTGCTTCCGGGCACAGTGATTTTCACGGGAACGCCCAACGGTGTGGGCATGGCGCAGGGACCGCCATTATGGTTGAAGGATGGCGATGAAGTGAGCGTCATGATTGAAAAGATCGGGACTTTGACGAATCGCGTTTGCGGCACGGGGAGCTGATGAGACGCTGCTTCAGTCGCCTTTCCTGCAACCCGAACGGAGAGACACCGGCAGAAATGAAAGCAAGGATGGTCAAGAGGCAGAACGCGTATGCCGGATAATGGATCAAGACAAGGACGAGTTCTAAGGCTCGATGCGCGGGACAACGTTCTGGTAGCGCTGACGGAACTGCGCAAGGGCGAAAACGTAAGCTTTTTGGGAAATGACTACGTTTTATTGTCGGACGTGCCCGCGAAGCATAAGTTCGTCACGGAAGATCTGTCCGCTGGCGATGAAATCATCATGTACGGCGTGCTGGTTGGCAGGGCCGTGGAGAATTTGCGGCGCGGAGAACTGCTTTCCACGCGGAATATTCGTCACGCCGCTGCTGCGTTTCACGAGATAGAGGAAACCGGCCCTCAGTGGACGCCGCCCGATATCTCCGCCTGGCAGAGGAGGACGTTTCTTGGCTACCACAGGGCTGATGGCCAAGTGGGTTCAAGGAATTACTGGCTGGTTGTTCCGCTGGTGTTCTGCGAAAACCGAAATGTGGCGGTCTTAAAGCAGGCCTTTGAAGAAGAATTGGGTTTTGCCGCCCCTCAGATGTATCGTCGCCAGGTTGCAGAGCTGGCGCGACTCTACCGGCAAGGGAAATCGGAGGCGCTAAAGACATTTTCCCTCGGTGATGCGCAGAGGACGACGGCCTCTCCCAAAGTGTTTCAGAACGTCGACGGCATTAAGTTCCTGCTGCATGAAGGAGGGTGCGGGGGAACGCGCGAGGATGCGAACAATCTCTGCGCGCTGCTGGCGGGTTACGTCCACCATCCGAATGTTGCCGGCGTCACCGTCCTGAGCCTGGGGTGCCAGAATGCGCAAGTTCCCATACTGCTGGAAGAAATCAAACGCCGGGACGCGAATTTCAGCAAGCCAGTTCTAATATTCGAACAGCAGAAGAGCCCTTCGGAAGCCGCGATGATTACTCAGGCCATTCGCGATACATTCCTGGGCCTGGTGGAGGCGGACAAGATCTCGCGGCAACCGACGCCCCTATCACAGCTCACGCTTGGCCTGAAATGCGGCGGGTCGGATGGATTTTCGGGGCTATCTGCAAATCCCGCTATCGGGCAAACTGCCGACCTGGTGGCCGCGCTGGGCGGCAAAGGTATTCTTTCCGAATTTCCTGAGCTGTGTGGTGTGGAACAGGAGCTTATCGAGCGCTGTGTCAAGAAAGAGGTAGCGGACCGTTTTGTGCAGCTCATGAGGGATTACGCAGCTCGGGCGAAAGCGGTCCGTTCGGGATTCGACATGAATCCTTCTCCAGGCAATATTCGTGATGGGTTGCTGACGGACGCAATGAAGTCCGCGGGCGCGGCGAAGAAAGGCGGCACTTCTCCGGTCACAGCGGTGCTGGATTATCCCGAGTATTCAACAAAGCCGGGTTTGAATTTGCAGTGTACGCCCGGGAACGACGTGGAATGTGTGACGGCACAGGTGGGCGCCGGCGCAAATGTGGTTCTGTTCACGACGGGACTGGGTACGCCGACGGGGAATCCGATTGCGCCGGTCTTGAAGATCTCCACCAATTCAAATCTCGCGCAGCGCATGCCAGACATCATTGACATTGATGCGGGCGGCATCATTTCCGGCGAAACCAGCATCGAGCAGATGGGAGAAGCGATTCTGGATCAGGTGATTCATGTCGCGAGCGGAGAAGCCCGCACGAAAGCGGAACAGCTCGGGCAAGACGATTTCATCCCATGGAAAAGAGGAGTCTCGCTCTGAAGGACAACCAGAAGCATTCGAACGGCCTCCGGCTCGACAGCAAAGTGGCCGTTGTCACCGGCGCCGCAAGCGGCATCGGCCGCGCCATCGCGCAAAGATTTGCGCAAGAGGGCGCATCGGTCCGGCTCGTGGATATTGACGAAAAAGCGGCCGCGGATGCCGCTCGAGAGATTGTAGAAGCAGGCGGCACTGCGAGCACGCACGTTTGCGACGTCTCAAATCAGCGGTGCGTGGAAGAATTGTTCCAGAAGCTGGCTGCCCAGAAGGCAATCGATGTCCTCGTAAATAATGCGGGCATCTCTCATATCGGAAAGCTCGAGACCACGACGGAAGCGGACTTTGAGCGGATTTTCCTGGTGAATGTGAAAGGAATCTACAACTGCATGCGCGCGGCAATCGAGCCCATGAAGAAAAACGGGGGGGGAGTCATATTGAACATGGCTTCCATCGCCGCTACCGCGGGCCTCGCCGATCGCTTTGCCTATTCAATGAGCAAAGGAGCGGTCGTTGCAATGACATTTTCCGTAGCTAGAGATTACCTGGCGCACGGGATCAGGTGTAATTGCATTTCGCCGGCGCGGGTTCACACGGCATTCGTGGATGGTTATTTGCGGAAAAATTATCCGGGCCGCGAGCAGGAAATGTTCCGGACGCTTTCAGAGTCTCAGCCGATCGGCCGGATGGGAGATCCCGAGGAGGTAGCCGCGCTCGCATTGTTTTTGTGCTCGGAAGAGGCTGCTTTCATCACGGGCACGGACTATCCCATCGACGGCGGGTTTTTCAATCTCCACGGATGAGGACTGGGCTCTGCACCACAGACAGCGACCGAAAACGCAACGAGATGCGCCGAGTGTTTTCGCCATTGTGATGAAGATTGATTCACACCAGCACTTCTGGAAATACGATCCTGCGCGAGACACCTGGATCACGGAAGAAATGTCAATCTTGAAACGCGATTTTTTGCCCGACGATCTGGACCGCGAGTGTCAGGCGAACGGAATCGACGCCTCGATCGCCGTCCAGGCGGACCAATCGGAAGCTGAAACGCAGTTTTTGCTTGGCCTCGCGAACTGCAGCCCACGTATTGCGGGCGTAGTTGGCTGGGTTGATCTTTGCTCTTCAAAGGTCGCCGAGCGGCTGGCATATTTCGCTCAGTTTGAAAAGTTGCGCGGCTTCCGGCATATTGCGCAGGCGGAACTCGACGAGCGATTCTTGGTCCGGGACGATTTTGTGAGAGGGATAGCGTGCCTGCGGGAATTTGGATTTACATACGACATTCTCATTTATCCGAAGCAACTGCCTGCCGCACTGGAACTAGTTGCCAGGCTCCCCGAACAACGATTCATAATTGATCACCTGGCGAAGCCTGAGATCAAAACGCGCGGCGCCGCGTCCTGGGCCACGCACATGAGAAACATTGCGCAGAATCCGAATGTTTATTGCAAACTCTCGGGGCTCGTGACCGAAGCCGATTGGCGCCACTGGAAGAGCGAGGATTTCAAGCCTTACCTGGACGTGGTTTTCGACGCGTTCGGGCCGCAGCGCCTGATGTTCGGCTCCGATTGGCCGGTGTGCCTGCTGGCGGGCAGCTACCAACAAGTGAAGCAGGTTATTGAAGATTATTTGAATGGCCATTCAGAGGACGAGAAGGAGAAAATCTTTGGAAACAACGCCATCGGGTTTTACGGCTTGAAGACGGTTCGGCATGGATTTGCAGCTTAAAGACAAGATTGTCCTCGTCACCGGGGGCGCCAAAGGAATCGGCGCGGCGATCACCCGAGGTTGCGCGCGCGAAGGCGCGGTCCCGGTCTTTGTGGACAAAGACGTCGAAGCAGGAAAACAGCTACAGGCGGAGCTGCGCAATAGCGGTGCGACTTGCGGCCTGATCTGCGCCGACCTTGTATCCGTCGAAAACTGCGCCGCTGCGGTCGAACAGACGCTGCAGGAATTTGGCCGCCTGGATGTGCTTGTCAACAACGTAGGATGCAATGACAACGTCGGGCTCGAGCACGGTTCTCCCGAAAAATATGTCAGCTCTCTGCGGCTGAATTTGCTGCATTACTACAACATGGCGCACTACGCGGTGCCAGCTCTGAAAAAGTCGCAGGGTTGCATCGTGAACATCGCTTCCAAAGTCGCCATGACCGGACAGGGCGGCACGTCAGGGTATACCTCTTCAAAGGGCGCGATTTTGGCCCTGACCCGCGATTGGGCTGCGGAATTACTGCCGTACGGCATTCGCGTAAACGCACTGGTCCCCGCCGAAGTGATGACGCCTCTCTATAAACAATGGCTCAGCACGTTTCCGAATCCGGAGGAGAAGCTCAAGCACATTGTTTCGAAGATTCCTTTGGGCAAGCGAATGACGCAACCAGAGGAAATTGCGGCCATGGTTTTGTTTCTCATCTCTTCGCAGGCCAGCCACATCACGGGCCAGCACGTGCTCGTCGACGGCGGTTACGTTCATCTCGACCGCGCTTTAACCTGACCCTGGTTATTCCAAGCACGGAGGAACCGTGGCGTCCCAATCCGCCTCTCTCACGGAACGAAAATATGTTTTGCCATTCGTCTTGGTGACCAGTTTGTTTTTCCTGTGGTCGATTGGGGTCAACTTAAACGACGTTTTGATTCCCCATCTCAAGAAGGCGTTCGACCTGACGGATTTCCAGTCTTCGTTTATCCAAGTTGCTTTTTTCGGAGGCTATTTCCTGGCGGCTTTTCCCGCCGGCCGGCTCATGGAAAAAATCGGATACAAAAGAGGCATTTTGGTTGGACTGTTGATCTGTGCCACGGGAACATTGCTGTTTTTACCGGCGGCGAGTTCCAGGTTGTATGGATTTTTCTTGCTGGCCTTATTCGTGATGTCTTCGGGGCAATCCTTTCTGGAAGTGGGTGCCAATCCCTATGTAACTGTTCTCGGGCCCGCTGAAAGTTCGGAGCGACGGCTGAACTTTGCTCAGTCGTTCAACGCCGTGGGAGCCGCGCTTGTACCCACTTTGGGCACAGCGTTCATTCTTTCTGGAATCGAATACACGCCCGCGCAAAGAGCCGCGATGAGCCCGCAACAGTTGCAGGCGTACATAACCTCGGAAGCGAACATGGTAAAGGTGCCTTACCTGGTCATTACCGGCATTTTCTTGATGGTTGCGGTGATGATTTACCTTGCGCACCTTCCGGAGGTTCAGCCGCACCAAAAAGACGATGCAATCGGCGATTCGAGGAAAAGCCTTAGCAGCATCTTCAGTCATCCGCATCTGATCAAGGGCGTCGTTGCCCAGTTCTTTTATGTGGGGGCGCAGGTAGGAGTGGGGAGCTTCGTCATTCGCTTCGTGAAGCACACTATGCCCGACAGGCTCGCGAACATGGCAAATTGGGGAACGCGATTCTTGGCAGGGAACCACGGGACCCAGGCCAACTTCCTCGTCAACATGATGCCGAATACGCCCGAGAAGATGGCGGCGTTATTCTTGGTGGCGCATCAAACGGGATTCATGATCGGCAGATTTTCAGGGTCGTGGATGATGAAGCGCATCCCCGCTCCCAGGCTGCTCTCCGTCTTCGGCTTCGGCGCGCTGGTTTGCGTGGTCATCGGAATCGGCGCTTCCGGTCTGGCTTCCGTTCTGGCGATTGTTCTGGCGGGCTTCTTCAATTCCATTATGTTTCCGACGATTTTCGCGCTCAGCCTGAAAAACCTCGGGGCTCTCACGAAGCGGGGCTCGTCGCTCCTAGTTATGTCAATCATTGGCGGAGCGCTGATTCCCGCGGTGATGGGCCGGATCTCCGATGTGAGCAACATTCGAGTAGCCTTCGTCATGCCGCTGCTTTGTTATGTTTATGTGATTTATTTCGCGCTGCGGGGATATAGGCCAAACGCTGCCTTGACCACACCCGAATCCACTGCGACAGCCGAGGCCAAATGACAAAACGCTATTGTCTGACGCTGGATTTGAAGGACGATCCGAAATTGATCGCCGAATATAAGCGGTATCACGAGAGAATCTGGCCCGAAATCACGAAAAGTATCAAAGATGCCGGCGTAGTGGACCTGGAGATCTATCTGCTTGGCGCGCGCATGTTCATGGTGATGGAAGTGAGCGAGCAATTCTCTTTCGAGGCGAAGTCGAAAGCGAATCGAGACAACCCGAAGGTGCAAGAGTGGGAAGCGCTGATGTGGACATTTCAGAAGCCGCTGCCAAATGCCAAGCCGGGCGAAAAGTGGCTCCTGATGAAGAGAATCTTCAAGCTGGAAAAATAAGCGCGCATCAAATCACGTGACCAAAATCCGCCCCTGCTTCCCTGAGGCGGCCGCGTAAAATTCTTACTCCAAGACACGCAGAAGCACAACGCCGTGGCCGGGCACGCTCGTCTGGTAACTGCTCTGAATAAGGCCAAGATCCTTTGCTGCCCAGATGTCACGAACCTTCACCACGCCTTTGAATCCGAGTTCGCGGAAGTCCACTTGCATATTCATTGGTTGAGGATGGCGGTTGAAGAGCCCCACGGCTCTAGATCCATCTATCAGAGTGCGCGCCCATATCTCCATCGGCCCCTCGGCGCGAACTCGATCGCCTTGTTTCCCGGCGCGATCCTGATCAATGGCGATCACTTCGCGATTGGTGAGCAGCGCGATGGTTTCCGGACTCATCGTGGTCAGGTCATTTCCGGCCAGGAGCGGGGCGGCAAGAATCGCCCACAGGCTCATGTGCGTGCGATACTCATCAAGGTTCATGCCACCGTTGCCGACTTCGAGCATATCCGGATCATTCCAATGGCCCGGGCCGGCAAACTTAGCGAGACCTGCCTGGCTGAAACCGATTTGTTCCATGCGCGCGTAGTTGTCCTTGATGTCGCCGGTGGTTCGCCACAGGTTGCCACCGACCGAGGCTCCCCATTGCCAGACGGCGTCATTGCCATACTGACAGAGGCTGTAGACGATGGGGCGGCCGGTCTTGCGCAGAGCATCTCGCATCTTGATGTAGCCGTTGACCATCGCAAGCCGCAGAAATCGTATTTCAGATAATCGATGCCCCAACCAGCGTAGGTCTGCGCATCCTGCTCCTCGTGGCCGTAACTACCTTCGAATTTCGCGCAAGTTTTCGGGCCAGGTGTCGAGTAGATGCCGATTTTAAGTCCCTTACCGTGAACGTAATCGGCGAGCGCCTTCATATCCAGGAATTTTTCGTTTGAATGAATGAAGCCCTGGCCGTCGCGTTCCCCTTCCCACGTGTCGTCAATATTGATGTAAACATAGCCGGCATCGCGCATCCCGCTCGACACCATGGCGTCGGCCTGCGCCCGGACGGTTGCATCGTCAATCTTTCTGGCAAAGTGATTCCAACTGTTCCAGCCCATCGGCGGAGTAGCGGCCACAGACGGTGTCTGGGCCATAGTCCGCGGTAATACCAGCAGCAAAGCGATTCCCGCCAGAAAAAGTCGCAGCCTTGTGATCTCGCGATGCGTTGTGATTAGCATGAATAGACCTTCCTCAGTAGATTGTGGCGACGGGTTGAGCTTCCATTAAACGGCTCGGTATGTTACACGAATTCGGGAATCGTTTTCGCCCCCGTTCGATCGCGAGGACGGACGGTTCAAATGCGCGGAGTTTCAACAGACGAAATGTGAGGTTTCAAAATTGAAACTGACGCAAGCTCCTGATATATGTCTTGGTTCCCGTGATACTGAGAGACTGGCGGCAGCGGCAGCAGAACTTCTCTCCACGATGTTTGTAATCGCGCTTCAAAGGATCTGGACCAACAATGAAAATCGTCGATGCCAAAGTGATTGTTTGCAGCCCGGGACGCAATTTCGTAACGCTGAAGATTGTGACAGAAGACGGAATATACGGTCTTGGAGATGCTACGTTAAACGGCCGCGAACTCGCGGTCGCAAGCTATCTCTCCGACCATGTCATTCCTCTCTTGATCGGACGCGATGCGAGACGGATCGAAGACATCTGGCAATACCTTTACAAGGGCGCGTACTGGCGCCGTGGCCCCGTCACGATGAGCGCGATTTCCGCGGTTGACACGGCACTTTGGGATATCAAAGGGAAAGCTTTGAACGCACCGGTCTACCAGTTGCTGGGAGGCGCTTCCCGCGACGGCGTTCTTGTCTATGGCCACGCGAGTGGGCAGGACATCGAGGAGGCGGTCAAAGCTGTCTCCGATTACGTCAGGCTCGGATATAAGGCAATTCGCGCGCAAAGCGGTATTCCCGGCTTGCCGAGCACCTACGGAGTAGGCCGCGGCAAAATGTACTACGAGCCAGCGGAGAAAGATGCACCGCTCGAGAACGTCTGGAATTCGGAGCTGTACCTGAACTTCGTGCCGCAGTTATTTGAACGTCTGCGCAAAGAATTCGGACCGGATCTGCATTTGCTCCACGATGCGCACCACCGGCTCACGCCCATCGAAGCGGCGCGCCTCGGAAAAGAATTGGAGCCTTATCATCTTTTCTGGCTCGAAGACCCTGTTCCGGCGGAGTTGCAAGAAAGTTTCCGTTTGATCCGCCAGCACACCACCACGCCTCTGGCGGTGGGTGAAGTCTTCAATTCCATTTATGATTGCCAGCAGCTCATCCAGGAACAATTGATCGATTACATCCGGACGACCGTGGTGCATGCCGGAGGAATCTCGCATCTGCGGAAGATCGCCGGCCTGGCGGAGCTCTACCTGGTCCGGACAGGATCGCACGGCGCTACCGATTTGAGCCCTGTCTACATGGCGGCTGCGCTCCATTTCGATCTCAGCGTCCACAATATCCAGGAATATATGCGCCACACCGAAGAGACGGACCGCGTCTTTCCCCACGCCTACAGCTTTTCGGAGGGAATGATGCACCCGGGGGACGCGCCCGGTCTCGGCGTGGACATCGAAGAAACCCTCGCCTCTAAGTATCCGTACCGACGAGCGTACCTGCCGATTAATCGCAAGCTCGACGGCACGATGCACAATTGGTAGGGGGAGAGTCCTCATCGCTGAATTGGATGGAGCAACTCCTGACACAACCAGCGATGGTGCTTTCCGATTCGTTAAGTCTCGCTGAATCTCAAGTTCAATTTTTACGGTTTGACACGCGGGAAAGCG
>QHYF01000109.1 GCA_003224075.1 Acidobacteriota bacterium | reverse complement strand
CAAAAACTAGTAGCCTTCAATTCACTTCATGGACCCAGTGCGCCCCACCTCCACACCCAGCGCCGTGGCAGCACCGGCGGATTCGGAAGCCGCGATGCTCAACCATCAACCGCGCGCAAACGTCTCCGCCCGCGCGGGCTATTTCCGCTGGGTGATTTGCGCGCTGCTGCTGCTCGGTACAACAAAGAACTATATGGATCGCTGGGTCATCTCGG
>QHYF01000108.1 GCA_003224075.1 Acidobacteriota bacterium | reverse complement strand
GCAAGCCTTTTCTCAAAGTGAGCGTGTATTGGAGGCCGTCTGAAGAAATTTTCCAGGACTTCGCCAGAGCGGGTTCCGTGAGCTGGGTGGCGCGATTGATGTGCACCAGGTCTGCCTGCATTGCGCCAATCACCTCGCGCGACGGCGTATCCGCGGCCGTCAACGGATTCAGGGTCTTGGGCTCGGCGCGGAGCGAAACGACAAGCCGGCCGCCGGGCCGCCCGATTTCTCCTGGAAGGGTGAGTACTTCTTCTCTGGAATTTGCTTGCGGCGGAAATCCGGCGGCGAACTGAGCGAAGAACGCAAAACAAGCCAGAAGGAGGGTCAAACCAAACCAGCGGAAGGGAGGAATCGCTTTAGCAGCTCTCACGTCG
>QHYF01000107.1 GCA_003224075.1 Acidobacteriota bacterium | reverse complement strand
GCAAGGCCCAGGTATGCGAGAAAGAAAGGAACTATTGTCAGAGCGGGCAAATACATCCACCAGTAGGACACTAGTACGCTGTATTGTTGAAGATTTGACAGGAGGTTTCCCCAGCTTGGGACCGGCTCGGGCACGCCAAGTCCGAGGAACGAAAGCGTCATTTCTGCCAGCACGAACTGGGGAACAAGAATTGCCGCTTGTGTCGAGAGCACGCTGGCAGTTTCCGGCAGGATGTGACGCCGAAGCAGGTATACATTGGACGCCCCGAATCCCCGCGCGGCGCGGACAAAATCGCGTTCCTTCACGCTCAGGACCACTCCTCGGACCAGTCGCGCCGGGCGCGCCCAGCCAACTGTTCCGGTGACAACCACGACCAAAAGAAATGCTTCAAGGGGGCTCACGGCGAGAGGCAGAAACGCCCTCAGCGCAAAAAGCAGGTACAGCCAGGGCAACGCGAGAAACAGCTCAGCGACGCGCATCAAGAATTCATCTCTCCAGCCTCCGCAATAGCCGGCCGTCGTACCAACAAGAGAACCAAGAAACAGGGTGAGCCCAGCGCCGAGCAAGCCGGCGAGGAGCGAAACTTGCCCACCGTAAAGAATTCGCGAGAGCTGATCACGGCCATAGGCATCGCTGCCCAGCACGTTTATCCGCCCATTTTCCGCGCCGAACAGATGCAAACTACACGGCAAGAGGCCCAGCAAATGATAACGCGGGCCGCGGACGGAAAATCGCATAGGAACGGTCGTGTTCGTGTCCTCCTCGAATTGATCGAAGGATCCTTCACGCAAATGGACCGGGTAGAAAAACGGCCGGAAGTGGAAGTGGCCCTGCTTATCCACCACGTGAATTCGCATGGGAGGCAGGTAAGGTCGCAGGCGATCCTGCTCCAGCGGATCGTATGGCGCGAAAAACCCGGCACAGGCTATGACCCCGTGCAGTATAACCAGGGCGATGAGCCATCTCGTCAAAGGCCGACGACGTGTCATTCTGCGCCCGCCTCGGTACGAATTCTTGGATCGGCCCATAAAAGCAGAAGGTCCGCGAGAAAATTCCCGCCAACCAGAAAAATTGTCGAAAGGAGGACGCCCCCAATGACTACGTACAAATCACGGGCCAGGATGGCCTCGAGCAGAAGCGGGCCGAGCCCCGGCCAGCTCATCACGACTTCGACAAGCAGTGAGCCGCTCACCAACGTACCCAGACTGAAGCCCAAGAGTGAAATGAGCGGATTCGCGGCGGCCCGAAGCGCATACCGATGAAGGAGCCTGCGGCGGGGGATACCATGGCCAGCGGCGGCTCGCAGAAAGGGGGCGTCGAGAACTTCCGCCAGCGCCGCACGCACGTGCCTGACGAGCATCGGCAAAGCGGAAATGACAAGCGCAACGACCGGCAACGTCATGTGAATGGCGATATCGCGCAGCTTGTTCAGCGGGGAAAGACTTTCAAACCCCACAGAGACCATGCCGCCGGTCGGAAACCATCCGCTGCGCACAGCCATGATCAGCAATCCGAGCGCAAGAACGAGATCCGGAATGACGAGCAGAGTTGCCGTCGTCCACGAGAGGGCGCGGTCCGGCAAGCGTCCAAGAGATGCGGCGGACCAGATTCCGAGGGGCAGGGCCAGTGCCCAGGCAAGAAGCGTCGCCGTCAGAGTGAGGAGCAGCGTGTTCCGTGCCCGCACCCAAAGAAGCGGGCCAACGGGGCTGTTGTAAGCAAAGGAAAATCCCATCTGGCCGTGCGCGACCGAATTCACCCATCGGGCGTAGCGCACAGGCAGTGGCCTGTCCAACTGATATTGCGCGCGCAGTGACGCGACAGTTTCTGGCGCGATCTGCGGATTCAATCGCATCTCATCGAAGTAATTCCCGGGCGCCAGAGTGGAAAAGAGAAACGTGAGGATCGAAACGCCAAAAAGAAGAAAAACGGCGTGCAGCATTCTTCGCAGGAGGTAGCGCATTAGAGTCCCTCCGGCAGATTCGCGGTGCCACGAAATCGTGGTGTTGCTGCGAGCAGGCAGCGGGTAGCTTCGTGTTCTGGCGAGCGCAAGAGTTTCTCCGCAGCACCAAGTTCCACGATTCGGCCGTGATCCATGACGGCAATTTCGTCCGCTAAGTGCGCTGCCATTGCAAAATCGTGGGTGATAAATAGATAGGTCAAACCGAGAGAAAACTGCAGTTCCAGAAGCAAGTTGGCAATTTGCGCTTGCACCGAACAGTCGAGGGCCGAGAGAGCTTCATCCAAAATGAGAAGTTTTGGCTCAAGCGCCAAAGCCCGCGCAATGGCCAGCCTTTGCCTTTGCCCGCCGCTGAATTCATCCGGCCGGCTGCCCGCTTTCTTTGCGGAGATGCCGACGCGTTCCAGCAGCGCGCACGCTCTCTTGGATCGTGCCTGCTTGTCGAATCGACGCTGGATGATCAACGGTTCAGCGACAATTTCCAGCGCGGTCAGTCGCGAATTCAGCGAACTCGAGGGGTCTTGAAAGACGAGCTGAATTTGAGGGCGAACCGCACGCTGCTGTTTCTCGCTGAGCGCGGCAACGTCGCGCCCGTCAAACCAGATGCTTCCGGACGTGGGGCGCTCCAAGCAGGCGACGCACAACGCCAGGGTGCTCTTCCCGGAGCCTGATTCGCCAACCAGAGCCAAAGTTGTCGCGATCTGAATCGAGAGAGATACGCCATCGAGTGCGGCGAGAAATTCCCTCGAACCGAACGACTTTCCGGCCGCATAACGCTTCACCAGATTTTCAACGTTCAGCAGTAACTGCACGCCATCACCCCCCAAAATGGCTAGCCGGGAAACTTGAAACATGAAACGGTGTGCGCTTCGCTCAGTGGCACGGCCGCGGGATCGCAACTCTTGCAGACCTCCATCTTTTCCGGACACCGCGGTTCAAACGGGCATCCTCTCACAAGAACTGACAAATTGGGTGACTCCCCTGAGATTACCGGAAGCATGGCCTTGCGACTCGCCTGGCTCTTCTGGTCCAGTGGAGGCACACACCGCAACAAAGCGCGTGTGTAGGGATGCTGTGGCGATGCGAGCACACTCTCCGCCGGGCCTACTTCCACGGCCCGTCCCGCATAAAGAACCAACACGCGGTCCGCAAGACCCGCCAGGAGCCCCGGATTGTGCGTGATCAGAACCATAGAGAGCCCCAATGCCTGCCGAAGAGTCCGGAAGAGAGTAAGGATTTCCTGTTGGGTTGTGGGGTCAAGAGATGCCGTGGGCTCGTCGGCGAGCACTACGGAGGGACCGCAAGCGATTGCTTGCGCCACAAGCACGCGCTGCCGTTGACCGCCGCTCAATTGGTGGGGATAGGAGTTTGCGATGCGGTCGGCATCCGCGGGGAACAGCGACGCGAGCACTTGGCGCGTCCTGTTTCGGCGCGCTGCGAAATCCAAAGGTTCGTGCGCTCGCAAGACTTCCTCGACCTGATCACGCACACGCATCGCGGGATGAAGAGCAACGGAAGGCTCCTGAAATATGAGTGAAATACGCCGGCCGCGGAGTTTCTCCATCTCCCGAGGACGCGCGTGGAGCACATCTTGCCCCTCAAAGAGAATTCGACCTCCTGTGATGATTCCGCTCGGAGGGAGGAGACGCAGAAGCGATGCAGCGAGTGTGCTCTTGCCGGAACCCGACTCTCCGAGCACTCCCAGAATCTCGCTGGGCCCTAGATCAAAGCTCAGTCCCGCAAGCGCATGGCACACCTCGCCTGTGCGCGAACGATACGCGACATGAAGATCCTGAACTTGGAGAAGGGGCGTCATGCCATGGACCAGCGCAGGCCTTTTCCTGCCTCTCCATGTTCTGTCAAGGCAGGGAGAGGTACAAGACAGGCGTGCATGACGGCGCAGGAATGATAATGCCGAACTGAGAATTGGCTTCTACTTGGAGCAGGAGACCCCAGCCTGCAGTGTGGTTTTTACCGTTGAGCAGGCCGGCGTCACAAACGAACGAGAACCGATGGCGGACGCGGAGCCTTTAGCGGTTTTGGTGTGACTGTACGGACCGATTTTCCGCAACATCCGTTCGGGGTGTCATGGAAACAACGATGTACTCTCTCTCCTTATCGTCTGCCTCCGGGACACGGAGGAGAAGCTTATCCTTGTGAATGCGAAATTCTGCCCTCTCCCCGATCTGAAGGAGGGTGGGATGCTTATCGTCTTTCGGCCGAATTCGGTAAGTAATCCGGTCTGAGCGCAGGAGATACTCCTGGCAGAGAACTTCCTGGGTCTTCTTGTGTTGACCGTCCGTGCCGAGAATCTGCCCAGCCAGAGTCTTTCCGTCCTTCTCGGCGTACCCGCAGGAAGTTGACTCCATCCGAACCAGCACACCGTTCTCATAGGCCGGCTTGTCTTTCCCCTGCAGAGATAGCGCCGTCAAGAGGAGTACGGTGCCTGAGAATATTTTCTTCATCGGGACTCCTTCAACGGATTCAATGAGCCTCACACAACAAGGCAGTGAGTTTCTGCTCAGTCAAAAGCTCAAAATTAAAGGGCAACCTGGAGGCACAAAAATATAGCGTAGCCGCATCGTGCTCATAATTCTCGAAGCTCCCATAGGCATTTCTTGCCGCCATGTTAGGCCGGGGTACCTGCAGTAAGTCGAAAATCACCAGCAATTGAGATTCTTACCTTGGGTTGTGCCCAAGGAGAGAAACATAATCTTTAGAATGAACAGCTTATGTGGGCAGCCTGGGGAGAACTGTCTGCCTCTAAAACATCTGGGAGCAATCATGTATCGCAACAAAAGCCACGGGGTGATTGCTGGTCGGTCGGCCCTCGTCGAGGAACTGGAGCAACACTCGTGCACCCGACGGGTTGAATAGACAGGAGGCAGATTGGGTGCCTAGACTCGGCTACAAGCCGCATGACTTCGTATCGGGAACGGCCTTGGCAGGCCGGACGGTCAACGTGTTTCTCTTTGCGCTGTGTCTGGCTATCGCTTTCGTGTGCCTCGCCTGTCCCCCGGTTTACGGTGACGTGGGAATTGTGCTCAATGAGTCGTTGGACACCAGCGTCGACAGGATCACAGGGACAGGACATAGTGCCGTGTATTTTTCACGCATCTGCCCGGAATCGCCCGTGAAACTCAGGTTGTGTCGCGTCGGTGAGCAAGGTTCCGTGATGAGCAATTACATCAACATCGGCGAGGATCGGCCGTTTGAATGGAACGTCGTGCCGCTCAATGTGTACCTCTACGGTGTCGAGGACGCTCGGCATCGCCCGCTCTTCGGCTCGTACAAAATCAAGCACCTGTTGGAGCAACGCTACCTGGCGAAATACCTGTCTGGGTATTGTGAGCGGCCATCTTGCACGACGAGTGAAAAGGCGGAATGGAGAGAATTGGTTGCGGCCACTCTTATTCGCAGCTTCTACATTTTCGTGATCGATACCACCGTTGAGCAAGACCGCGAATTCATCGCTGAATTCAACGCGTTGCCCAATCAGAACCATTTTAACGGAGTCACGCGGAATTGCGCCGATTTTACGCGGCGCATAATTAACAGCTATTTTCCGCACGCGGCCAATCCGGATTACATCAACGACTTTGGGATGACCACTCCGAAAGCTGTGGCGCGCTCGTTTACGCACTATGCGCTTCGGCATCCGGAAACAAATTTTCGCGTGTTGCACTTCGCTCAAGTGCCAGGCACCATCAAGCGAAGCACTGAGTGCCGGGCCGGAACCGAGCAGCTCTACCACTCCAAGAAATTTCTTGTCCCGATGATTGTTTTCGCGGATTACGGATTACCCGTTGCCGCCGCCTCCTATATCCTCACGGGGAGATTCAATCCGGAGCACGAATTCGAAGGGCATCCGGCCACAGAAAAGGGCCCTGCTCATGCCAAGCAGCCTGAGAGAATTGCGCCAACGGAGCGGGCGCAGTTCGTGGGCACTTCCGAGGAGTGGAAAGAATATCGGCGGGCACTGGATTCGATCGTCAAAGAATCTGTCCATGCGCGGATTATTCGCGACCGCGGATATCTTAACCACCTCTTCAGGCATTTCGACGAGGCAGGTACGCCTCTTGTCGACGAGGACGGTGACCTGTGGATGGAAATTTCGGAAAATGGCGAAACCTTTGAAGTGGGGCTGAGTGCAGACAACATTCTTGCCCAGGGTTCCGACTCGCAGCTGGCGTACGAACTGCTTCTCGCGCGCACCAATTCTTTCTTAAAGAGTCCGAAGCACAGCCGCGAGACGATGTCGGAATTCAAGCAGGATTGGTCCCTCTTGCAGCATGCCTCTCGTCAGAGCGCCGTATCCGTCGCAGTTACTTTCATCCCCGGCAAA
>QHYF01000106.1 GCA_003224075.1 Acidobacteriota bacterium | reverse complement strand
CCCATAGCACGTTGATTGGTTCGCGGGACCTGAGCAAGCCTATCTCAGCCCGCCCACTCCTTTCGCAACAGTGGGCGATACTCAATCGCGGTTGTTAATTTTGGGGGCAGGAAATGATAGGTTACGATTGCAGTCGCGCACCGACACTTCGACAACGCACGGCCTTTTCCGAACGTGAAAACCCTGGTAGGAGCGAATTGCCGGAGGCGGAGGCCGTCCGGGGTGCTCAGCACGGCGATGCCATAGCGTTCAAACAGCTCTATCAATTGCATAGCCGGCGCATCTACACCCTATTCTTGCGCATGGTGGCGAATCCAACGGAAGCCGAGGACTTGACTCAGGAAGCGTTCTTACGAGTCTTCCGCAAAATCAGCACGTTCCGCGGTGAATCGGCCTTCTCGACATGGTTGCACCGCGTAGCTCTCAACGTCGCGCTCATGCACTTGCGCAGAAAAAGCTTGGTGGAAACC
>QHYF01000461.1 GCA_003224075.1 Acidobacteriota bacterium | reverse complement strand
CCCGGGCCTCTACCGCGAAATCCTGAACACCGACGCCGCCCACTATGGTGGTTCAAACGTGGGCAACTTGGGCGGCCAACAAGCCTCAGATCAGCCCGCCCAGGGCCGCCCGTATTCTCTCGTTCTCACCCTTCCGCCCCTCGCCGCCGTCTATCTGAAGTGGGCACCGAAATCATGAAGAAGTTCATCAAACGGCAGACATGACCGAACAAGTACAAAACCAGGCAAAAGCCCCTGAGGAAACGACGGGACCTCACCAGGAAAGGATCTTGTATTTCGATCCCAAGCTCCTCAATTGGTCCGGCATCGTCTTCGCCGCCCTGCAAAGCGCTTGCACCGCCGTCATCGCCATCAGCGGCGTGCGCGTCGCCATTGGACTCAGCGCCCTCGCCGCCGCCGCTGGAATTCACGCCCCCGCTCGCGGCTTCCATCAGGACGCCATCCGCATCCCCATGATGCTCTTGGCCTTCCTGGGAGCGGTCCTCAATCTGTATGTAATTGGAAAAGTGTCACGAAGAAAAAACTAAACTCTGAGCATTTTCAAATCGCTCTTTCTTTCCTAACCCTTCTTCTTCTTGCGGCGGAATGGATCACTCACCCTTTAGTCCACCGCGTCCCATGATTCATTTGTCGTCTGAGTCTTGTTCGGGACTCGCAAGCTCTTTCGCCAGCCGCTTGTGCATCCGTTCGCTGTATCCCACCGGCAATTCGAATGTCCGGTCATCCGCCGTTAAAACCAGAATGTTCCGAGTCGAATCCAGTATCGCTGAGCAGATTTCACAGTGTTCCAGATGCCGCTCGATTTCTTCACGCAGCTTGGCATCGACGCCATTGTCGATGTACTCGGAGATGTGTTCCCAGACGTGTTTGCAGTCGACTTTCATCGCGCCCTCCCGAAAAAACTCCTCCGCGCAGGAGCCATTGTTTTCAGGAGAGGAACCAGGCGCTTTTGCAGCAGGATCCGCGCGCGGTGCAGCCGCACTTTCACTGCACCGGCATTAATTCCCAACGCCTGCGCCGTTTCCTCCACGTTCAGTTCTTCCAGGTCTCTCAACGTAAAAACTTCCCGGTAAATGTCCGGCAACTCTGCCACCGCAACCCGCAATACTTCCCGCAGTTCCTTGCGTTCCAGTGCCTCAAGCGGAATCTCGCGCCAGTCCGTCAGCGGCGCAGGAGTGTACTCGCCCTCCTGCCCCTCAATCCGCTCATCAATCGATTCCTCCGCCGCGCCTTTCGCCTTTCTCAGCCGTTTCCGGCCTTCATTGATGGCAATTGTCGTCAGCCACGTGCTGAACTTCGCCTCCCCACGAAACGAGGAAAGGTGCCGGTACGCGCTGATGACCGCCTCCTGGGCCCCATCCTCGGCTTCCGTCTCGTTCTTTACGATCGAAAACAGCGTCAAGAACACCATGCGCTCGTACGGCCGGATCAACTCATGGAACAGCTCTTTCTCGCCCGCAAGGATCCGCGCGATGAGCCCCATTTCGTTAGCGGCTGAAGTCTGCATATGGAAACGGTTGTGGCCGCCCTCTTTAGACTTGTGCTGAGCGCAGTCGAACCAGCGCCGGCTTTTGCCTTTTGCACATCTGTTGTCTCAAAACTGCTCCAGCCTCACCACTCCAAAAATCGCGTGAAACCTTTCGCAGTAGATAGCCACCGCCTGATACTGATTTAAATCCACCGCCGCAGGCAAATCATAATTCTGATCGCCCTGATTCCCTTTTAGCGATCCGAGTTCTACGTGATCAAGGTCACCCTTCACAATCTCCTGCTCTAGCGCCTTGTCCTCCGCCCGCACCAGCACCACGTGTACGTCCGGACCATTCGCAGTCGTAAAATCCGTGAGCCGCAAATAGTGCTTGCCATCAGCCGATTTGTAAATCGTCGCCCGTCCGCTCGTTTGATGAATCTTCCCCTCCAGTTTCCCTGTGTAAACCGGCTGCGCCTCAGTATCCGCCACGAAGGGCGCTGCCTCATTCACCTTCTGATTGATGAACAGCTTCTCCGGCCGGAACGCCCACCACGCGCCCCCGAGAACCGGAATCCCAATCAGAATTAAGGCCAGTTTATTGCGTGACAACCGTGAATTCGCGATCTTATTCATTATTTTCTCCTAAGGAAAAAATCGGGCAGCCAAACCTGCCCGATTTTTCTTCTTCCTTTCGAATCCTTAGAACTTCTCCAGCGGCGCTGCGCCAAAGTTCGCGTTGAACCGCTCGCAGTAGACCGAAACCGTCCGGAATTTCGCCAGGTCCGTCCCGGCAGGAATCTCGTAATTCTGGTCC
>QHYF01000105.1 GCA_003224075.1 Acidobacteriota bacterium | reverse complement strand
CCCGAAGCGCTTTCGAACGGCATGTGCTCGTTAAAACCCCGCGAAGACCGCCTGGTCATGAGCGCCCTCATGGAATTCGACGCCGCCGGCCACATGAAATCCTCGCGCATGGCTCCCGGCGTCATCCGCTCCGCCGAGCGCATGACCTACACCAACGTGAACAAGGTTCTCGAGGGCGACGCGGAAATGGCCGAGCGCTACGCCTCGCTCGCCGGCCACTTCCGCGACATGAAGGAGCTTGCCCTGCTGCTCAACGCCCGCCGCGCCGAGCACGGCTCCATTGATTTCGATCTTCCCGAGCCGGTCATCGAGTTCGATGAAGAGCAGCGTATGACCAACATCACGCGCAGCGAGCGCAACATCGCCCACCGCCTGATCGAGGAATTCATGCTGGCCGCCAATCGCGCCGTCGCGGGTTATCTCCTGAAACGCGGCATCGAATCCCTCCACCGCGTTCACGAGAAGCCCGACGCCCGCAAGGTTCTCGAGTTCGATGAGCTGGCCCGCGCCTTCGGTTATTCTCTCGGCGTCGAAGACCTGCACCAGCGCGAGATTCCCGTCCGCCATGGCCGCGTTCCCGCTCCCGCAAAAGCCGGCCGCCCCGATTCCTACGGCCACGGCCGCGAACGCGGCATGAAGGTGGTTCTTTCCGGCTCCGCCGAGTTGCGCATTACCCCGCAGCATTACCAGGGGCTGATTCGAAAGATCGCCGGGAAACCCGAAGAGCGCATCCTCTCTTACCTCATGCTTCGTTCCCTCAAGCAGGCCCGCTATGCCGCTGAATCTCTCGGCCACTTCGCCCTGGGCTTCGGCGAGTACACCCATTTCACTTCGCCCATCCGCCGCTACCCGGACCTCATCGTGCATCGGATTTTGAAATGGGCGCTGGCTCACCCAAAAGAGGCTCCGCCCTTTTCACAAGCATATGCCGCCACACCGCGGGGAGCCGAGGCCACTCTCTACTCTTATGGGCGCCTCGAAGAAATCGCTTCAGAGACCTCCGAAGCGGAGCGCCGCGCCAACGGTGCCGAGCGCGAGCTCATGGATTGGAAGACCGCTCAATTCATGGAGGAGCATCTCGGCGATGAATACGATGCTCTGATTATCTCGGTGCAAAAATTTGGCTGCTTCGTCGAGCTCTTCGATGTTTTTGTCGAAGGCCTGATCCCCATCGGCGCTCTCGAAGAAGCCGCCAACGCCCGCTGCGTCTATCGCGAGCGGGACCACGCCATCATCGCGCTCTCGCAGAGCGGCGGCCGGCGCTCCGCTTCGGGTTCGCGCCAGGGCCGCGGCGCTTCGGGCTCTCTCCTCGTCAAGGGTCGTCCCTCATCGGACTCGTCTCAGGGTGGCCCCGCGACTGCCCCGCCCGCTGGCCGAGGTGCCAAGCCGGTTAAGCTGGAGTGGCATCTCGGCGACCGCGTCCGCGTGCGCGCCGAACGCATCGACCCCATGCGCAAACGCGTCGAATTCGCCCTCATCGCGTAGGCAATGCAACGCAGCGCGCTTAGCATGGCCATTCTTGCGCGCCGTGGAGAATGCGCACCACGTGCAGGACATCGCCGGTAACCTGGTAGACGATGATGTAAGGGAGGGACGGCATTACCAATTCACGCGTTCCCTGTTTCTTGCCATGACGCCCGCGGTTGGGGAAGCTCTTCAGGGCGGATGCCGCGCTGCAGATCTCGCGAATCAAGCGCGCGGCGTTTTCCGGTGCTTTCTCGAATAGATAATCGGCGATGGCTTGCAGGTCATCGGCGGCTGCCGTGGTCCAGCGAACCTGCATCAGGCGCGGCGCTGTTTTTGTGCTATGCGCTTTTCCATGCGCGCGGCGACTTCTTCGTGTTCCAGCACTTCACCGCGGTCAATCTGCGCCAAGCCCTTTTCGACTTGACGGATGAACCATTCGTCGTAACCCACTAGCCGTTCGACGGCCTCGTGCACCAGCGACTCACTGTCACGTCCCTGTTGAGCGGCCAGGCGGTCAAGCTTCGCTTGGAGTTCCGGCGTAAGGTTCACCTTCATGCCGTCAGTGTAGGCGCGGGCCCCAATTCTGTCAAAGCCTTTGCCGCAAAGTGCGGGAGGCACGGCAACCGCCGATTGACCCCATGCGCAAGCGCGTCGAATTCGCCCTCGTCGCGCAACTCTGAACCTCCCCGCCCTTCCAACCCGTGTACCACCGTCCTTCTCTTTCACAGAGCATTTGCTGTCTCCCACTTCCCGTACAAGACAAGCCTCATTTGCGGCTTGCATGTAGGGCTCGTATGACATATGCTATGTGTCATACAGACCGCTTTCCACAGGAGAACACGGATGCTTTCTATCCGCTTGAAACCCGCACTCGAACGCCGCCTCTCGCGCCTCGCACGGCAAACCGGCCGCACCAAGACCTTCTACGCCACCAAGCTCATCGAGGAAAACATCGAAGACCTGGAAGACCGCTACCTCGCCGAAGCCCGCCTCGAAAATCGCGGCAAGCGCTACTCCAGCGCCCAGGTCCGGAGGCAGCTTGGCTTGGACGATTGAGTACGACGAGAGCGCCGTTAAGGACCTCAAGAAACTCGATCCTCAGGTACAGCGCGAAATTCTCGACTTCATGGAAAAGCGCATCGGCCGGGCGCAGGACCCGCGCTCCTTTGGCAAGCCGCTTCGCCACAGCAAGTTCGGTCTGTGGCGCTACCGCCTGCGCGACTATCGCATCATCTGCCAGCTTCAGCAGCCCAAGCTGATCGTCCTCGTCGTCGCCATCGGCCACCGCAGCATCATCTACGACGACTAGGCAGAGACCGAGCCCTGCGACTGAAGGTTCCGACCCTGTCGGAAGGGGAATCTGCTTTCCATGCGCTTAGCCGCCCCACGTCAGCCAAGCTCAAGCCTGTCCGTCGATCGACCTCCTTGACTCCCGCCACACCACCGCTCCCTCATCACACTTTTTTCGTAACTTCCAGTGCCATTTTGAAACTCGCTTCCCAATCCGATAGCAAACAAACCACTTAAAGTAATCATTGACAAACGGTACCAATATGCTATAATGGCTTCGTCAATTCGGCACGATCCCTCCGTGCCTGCGAACCATGCTCGCCCGCCACGCGGTCCTTCTAACCCCTTCAGTATCTTTGCGCGTCATTCAGCCACTCTCTTGCGCACAAATCATGCGCGAAGCTCCTCGAATTCTGTTCTTTGTTTTCAAGAGCCTGTGCACTCTTCCAAGTTCCGTATCCTGTAAGTCCTTTCCTTGCCACTCTTACGAAAACTGCCGGGGTGTGTACCAACAATTCCCAATCTGGAACGCTCCGCGCCCGTGCAGGGGAACGCGGCCCTGCCGACATCCTTGCATCCTCCGCTTCCGTCTCTGTGAACTCTGTGTTCTCAGTACACTCTCTGTTAATTCCGGCTTCTCCTCACTCGCCACGGTTCACGGATCACCGTCCGCTTTCGTCTATCCCCTTTCTTTTCAAATTCTTGCGGACTCTTTTGCACTCACGCAAACCTCAACTCTTTTGTTTTCAAGCAATTCCAAACTCTTTGCCCAAAACACCCGGGGTGGGGTATACATACCCGTGGCTCTTGTCTCTCATTGGCCGGAGCTTGCGAACCGGCCGGGGCGTCTCTCTTCCAACGCTTCCTTTTCAACTTTCAACGGTCGACTGTCAACCTCCTCCATGCCGTTCTTCTCATGTCAGCCGCATCTGCTATTCTGGAAGGCCAAAAATGAGAGACAACCTTTCATGGCGACTACGAAACGCCACACGAAAGAAGAAACCCACGCCGTGAGTCACGCAACTGTCAGCGCGCACACCGTCAAGCGCGTCTTCAACTTCAACGCCGGTCCAGCGGCGCTTCCGCTGCCCGTCCTCGAACGCATCCGCGAGGAGCTTCTCGACTGGCGCGGCAGCGGCATGTCCGTTATGGAGATGAGCCACCGCTCTCCCGAATTCGAGAGCATCAATGCCGCCGCGGAACAGAAGCTCCGCAGCCTTCTCGGAATTTCCGAAGACTACGCGGTCATTTTCTTACAGGGTGGCGGCAGCATGCAGTTCACGATGGTTCCAATGAACCTCTGCCTCCCTGGAAAGCCCGTGGACGTTCTCCACACCGGCGCATGGACGGCCAAAGCCATCGGCGAGCTCAAGAAAGGCATCCTCCACAACATCGCCGCCTCGACCGAAGCGGAAAAATTCGCGCGCCTTCCGCACTTCGACGAAATTAAATTTTCGTCAAACGCTTCCTACGTCCATATCTGCACCAACAACACCATCGAAGGCACGCAATGGACTGCGCCGCCGGACACTGGCCCAAAAACCGGCGACGTGCCGCTCGTCGCCGACATGTCTTCCGACATCGCCTCGCGTCCCATCGACGTCAACAAGTACGGCCTGATCTTCGCCGGCGCGCAGAAAAACCTCGGTCCCTCCGGCGTCACCGTTGTCATCGTTCGCAAGGATCTCGCCGAGCGCGCCGACAAGAATCTCCCCACCCTTCTCCAGTACCGCACGCACATCAAGGAGAAATCCCTCTATCACACCCCGCCGACGTTTGCGGTTTACGTCGTCGGCTTGGTCCTTGAATGGATTGAATCGCTAGGCGGGATCCTCGCGATCGAGAAACGCAACGAGGCCAAGGCCCGCCTCCTCTATGACGCGATTGAAGCAAGCGGCGGTTTTTACGTTTGCCCCGTCGAGAAAAGCTCGCGCTCGAAGATGAACGTCGTCTTCCGCGTCGCGGGCGGGGTCGGCCGCTCAGCCGCCGCGCAGGACAGTGAAGCCATAGAAAGACAATTCGCGAAAGAAGCTGCCGCTGCCGGCCTCGTCGGCACGCCGGGCCATCGCTCCGTCGGCGGGATGCGCATCTCCCTGTACAACGCCGTCACCCTCGAAGCCGTCGAAGCTCTCACCAGCTTCATGCGCGAATTCCACCGCACCCGCGGCTGAAAAAGAGCAGCACAGTGGTAAACTACAAAAATAACAACGCGCGCAGAAGGAACCTCCTTCTGCGCGCCATCGTTTTTCCAGAGGAGCTTCAGACTAAGTCGAAAAGCAGAACTTCGGCGTCCTTGACGCCGGTCAGCTCGACGGCCTTCTCCTCGGAGATGGCCGCGCCATCGCCGGTATCAAGTGGCGTGCCGTTCAGCTTCACGCTGCCGCGCGCCACTTGCACATACGCATGCCGCTCTGGCCCTAGTTCGTGCTTCACTTTTTCACCGGCCCCAAGCACCGTGACGTACAGTGCATTGTCCTGGCGGATTTTCACGGAGCCGTCCCGCCCATCCGGCGAAACCACCAGCCGCAGCTTGCCGCGCTTGTCCGCTTCGCTGAAGTTTTTCTGGTCGTACTTGGGTTTCAGCCCCTGCTTTTCCGGGAACATCCAGATCTGGTACAGGTGCGCCGGCTCGGTCTTGGAGGCATTGAACTCGCTGTGCGCCACGCCCGTTCCCGCGCTCATGTACTGCACGTCGCCGGGCTTGATCACCGAGCCGTTGCCCATGCTGTCGCGGTGCTCCAGCGCGCCTTCCAGCACGTACGTGACGATTTCCATATCGCGGTGCGAGTGCGTCGGAAAGCCTCCGCCGCCCGCGATGCGGTCGTCGTTCATAACGCGCAGGGTGCGAAAGTGCATGTGCTTGGGATCGTAGTAATCGGCGAACGAAAAGGTGAAATGTGTGTTCAGCCAGCCGTGGTCGGCGTGGCCGCGTTCCTCGCTCTTGCGGATATCGATCATGGCCCACCTCCTGGGATTCGGGGATCATAATACTCGTTATAACGATAATTGTCAAGAGGTATGTTTTCAGCGCCTCCCGGCCCTTCCCGCCGCGCGTCATCCCTCCCTCCGCAACTTGTTCAATTTGCGGATTTTGCCCGGCAGTTTCCGGCGGCGCCCTCTTTGGTGTACAGTGATAGCGAAGGTTTGGCAACCGCTCCGGTACCTCCAAGGATTCTCGAATGGATTCTTCACTCTCCGCGACGCAAACGAAAAAGCCCGAGGGCTCGGTCACCTCCCGCGAGACCCTTACCATCACCGACAATCGCACCGGCAAGTCCTATGAGGTGCCCATCACGCACGGCACCATCCGCGCCGCGGACCTGCGCCAGATCAAGGTGGACCCCAAAGAATTCGGCATGATGAGCTACGACCCGGCCTTCAACAACACCGCCTCCTGCATCAGCAAAATCACCTTTATCGACGGAGACGCCGGCATTCTCCGTTATCGCGGCTATCCGATTGAGGACCTGGCGGAAAAAAGCACCTACCTCGAAACTGCTTACCTGCTTCTCCACGGTGAATTGCCGACCTCCGCGCAATTGGAAAACTGGACCTATAACGTCACGCATCACACTTACATCCACGAGAGCATCAAGAAGTTTCTCGACGGCTTTCATTACGACGCCCATCCCATGGGCATGACGATCTCCACCATCGCAGCGCTTTCCACTTTCTATCACGACGCGAAAGATATCTTCAGCGCGGACTCGCGCACAAAGCAGACCTACCGGCTCATCGGCAAGATGCCTACCATCGCCGCATTTTCGTACCGCCACACTCTGGGCATGCCGTACGTCTATCCGGACAATGACCTAAGCTATCCCGGCAATTTTCTGAACATGCTCTTCCGGACGTCGGAAACGAAGTACCGGCCGAACCCCACGCTGGAACGCGCTTTGGACATCCTTTTCATCCTGCACGCCGACCACGAACAAAACTGTTCCGCGAACACCATCCGCAGTGTGGGCAGCTCTCATGTCGATCCTTACTCCGCCACGGCCGCGGCCATCGCCGCGCTGTACGGGCCGCTGCACGGCGGCGCCAACGAGGAAGTCCTCCGCATGCTGATGGAAATCGGCTCGGTTGAGAAAGTTCCGAATTTCATCAAGCGCGTCAAAGCCGGCGAAGTGAAGCTCATGGGCTTTGGCCACCGCGTGTACAAGAATTACGATCCGCGCGCCCGCATCATCAAGCGCGTGGCCTACGAGGTTTTTGAGCTGATGGGCAAGAATCCGCTGCTGGAAATCGCTCTGGAATGCGAGCGCATCGCGCTGGAAGACGATTACTTCGTGAAGCGCAAGCTCTATCCCAACGTGGACTTCTACACCGGCCTCATTTACCAGTCGATGGGTTTCCCGATGACCATGTTCCCGGTGCTCTTTGCGATCCCGCGCACCTCCGGGTGGATCGCGCAGTGGGAAGAGATGCTGCTTGACCCCGAGCAGAAAATTGCGCGGCCGCGCCAGATCTACCTCGGCCACGACACGCGTCATTACGTGCCGATCGGTCAGCGCGGTTAAAAAAAAGCCGTAGCCACTTTGAATACCGGTTCCCGGGATGCCGCTCGACAATTCCATCCCGCCGCGTATAGTTGATTTCTGGAGAATTTGCGGAGAAACCGTATGGCTCGAGTCCCGAACACACCAATTTAT
>QHYF01000055.1 GCA_003224075.1 Acidobacteriota bacterium | reverse complement strand
CAAGCCCTTGCACCGCAACGCTGGAGTTGATCGAGAGCAGCTTGCGTTCGGCGGCGACGGCCTTCGGGAGGGAATTGAGAGCGTCGGATTCATCAAAAAGCGTCTGGCGCTGCAAATTGGAGAGCTCGACGAAATCGCGGTCGATGATTCTGAGGTAGCCGACGCCGGCGCGCACGAGGAGATTTGCGGCAGCAGCGCCGATCGCCCCACAGCCGACCACGGCGGCGCGGGAGGCCAGCAGCCGCTGCTGACCTTCCGGGCCGATCCCGGTGAAAAGCATCTGGCGCGAGTATTTTTCCTGGAGAGAATCGTTCACGAAAGATGCGGCCCCGGCAGGCGCTGCGGACGCTCCTGCTAGAGTACATGATAGCGCCAAAGGGGACCGGGCAGGCAACGCCGCCGTGCTACCCTTCGTCTGAGCGAATGGAAGATGGAATTGAGCTGGGCCAGCGGCTTGCGAGGCATTGTCGCGCTCGCGCTCCTGACGGGAGCTGCGCCGAGGCACGCGCAGGCGGCGCAAGAGGCGGAAAAACCTACCGTCGTGGCGATCCGCATCGTGAAGGAGGACGGGCAAGTTCTGTCGGAATCGCCCTCGGGAATCACCTTGGAAACGGGGAAACCGGTAGACCGGGAGAAAATCGCGGAGAGTTTGCGGGCGCTTTATCGAACAGGCGATTACGGCGACCTGCGCGCGGTATTGACGCCGGTATCCGGCGGAGTGCGTCTGGATTTCGTGGCACGGGAGAATTTGTTTTTCAACCAGGTGCGCATCGAAGGTCTGATCGCGCCGCCAAGCGATGCGTCGGCGGCTGCGGCGATGCAGTTGGCTCTTGGACAAACCTACAGGCAGGTTGTGGTCAAAGAAGCGCTGGAACGATTGCGAGAGACGCTGCGAGAAGAGGGCTTGTACCAGGCGGAAGTGACCGCGGAGGCGTTGCCGCACCCGGAGACGCATCAGATGGACATTGTCGCGCACGTCAAACCGGGACCGCGAGCGCGCGTAGGAGTCATCCAACTAAAGAACGGCACGGAGTACCGTGACGCCGAAATTCTTACGCGACTGAAGATGAAAACAGGCAGCGAAATCACTTCCGCACGGCTGCAGCGCGGGAGGGACCGAATCCGCAAGTTTCTGGTGAAGAAAGGGCATCTGAGCGCGCGCGCGGCAGCGCGCCGGGGCGATTATGACGCCGCGAAACACACGATCCCTCTCGATTTGGATGTCGCCGAAGGCCCGCGTGTGCAATTGACGGTGAGCGGCGCGAAGATTTCGAGAGGAGAGCTGAAAAAACTGATACCGATTTATCAAGAAGGCGCGGTTGACGCGGACCTGCTCGAAGAAGGAAAGAAAAATCTTCGAGAGCGGCTCGAACGCGAAGGATATTTCGATGCCGAGGTGGACTACAAAACCGACACGCGGGAAGTGAAACCCGAACGAAACGGCGGGCGGGGGATGGAAGAGGTCATTACTTACACGGTCGAGCGGGGCGCGCGACACAAATTGGTGGGGATAGAGATCACCGGGAACAAATACTTCGATACGGAATTGTTGAAGAGCCGGCTGCAAATCTTCGGCGGCGCTTTCGGTTCACCCGGCCGCTTCAGCCGGCGGCTGGTCGAATCCGACGCGCAATCGATGCGCAGCCTCTATCAGGCGAACGGATTTCTGGATGCGAAAGCCGAGCAACAGGTGGAAGACAACTACAAGGGGAAAAAGGGTGATGTGTTTATTCGCTTCCAGGTTCAGGAGGGAAAGCAGACGCGGGTGGCTTCGCTTTCAACGGAGGGAATTCACGCCTTCAAAGAGGAGGAACTCCTGGGCGTTATCGGCTCGACACCCGGGCAGCCGTATTCCGATTTCGGCGTGACGACGGACCGCGACAACATCCTGGCACTTTACTTTAACGAGGGATTTCCCGAGGCCAGCTTTACGCCCACTGCGGAGCGCGTTCCCGCAGAAGCGGCGGGCCAAAAAGCGGAAGCCGCCATGAACAGCGCTTCTTCGCAGGAAAATGGAAAGAAAAAAGAGGAAAGGGAAAAAGAGGCCAAGCCTGCGATTGAGCAAGCGGATGCTGTTCGGCTTGTGTATCACATCCAGGAGGGGCCCCAAACGCGCGTGGGACGAATATTAATCAGCGGCTACGAACACACGCGGCCTGGGGTGATCCGTCGAGAGGTGCACATCAAAGTGGGGGAACCGCTGCGCGAAGGCGACGTCGTGGAATCGCAAAGGCGTCTGTACAACCTGGGTATCTTCAACCGGGTGACGATTGAACCCCAGAATCCGAACGGCACGGATCCCGAGAAAGACATCGCCGTTCTCGTCGAGGAAGCCAGGCGGTACACGCTGGCCTACGGCGGCGGTTTCGAAGTACAGAGGCTGGCCAGCACGACGAATCCGACGGGGGGACAGATCGAGGCCGCTCCCCGGGGAATTCTCGAGGTCAGCAAACTGAATCTTACCGGGCGCGCGGACACGCTCTCCTTCAAACTGCGCGGCAGCACTTTGCAGGGGCGCGCGTTGCTGGGGTACTCGGCGCCAAACACGTTCGGCGATTCGCATTTGAGTTTCCAGGCGACGGCGTTTGCGGAAAAAACGCGCGACATCAATACGTTTACGCAACAGCGCTACGAGGGTTCGGTGCAGTTGACCGATCAAATCACGCCGCTGACGACGATGCTGTATCGCTACGCTTTCCGCCAAGTTCGCGTCTCGAATCTCAAAATTCTCAGTCAGGAAGTTCCTCTTTTCAATCAACCGACATTGGTGTCGCAGTTCGGCATAACCTGGTTCCGAGACTCGCGGGACAATCCCGCCGACGCTTCCAAGGGCAGTTTTAACAGCGCGGACTTCGGCGACGCGGATACCTATTTCAGCTCCAGTGCCAGCTTCCTGCGATTTTTCTTTCAGAATGCCACGTACCACCCGATCAAGCGCCGATTCAGTTTTGCGCGTTCGATTCGATTTGGAATCCTCGAACCGTATCGCGACACGGTCTCGCTCAGTTTTCCAGCTCCCACCACGCCACCGCTGCCGACCGTGATCCCGCTTCCAGAACGGTTTTTTGCCGGGGGCGGGACGTCGCTGCGGGGCTTTGCGTTGAATCAGGCGGGACCGCGCGACGCCGTGACCGGGTTCCCGGTCGGCGGCCAGGCCATGCTGGTGTTGAACCAGGAGTTTCGTTTTCCGATGCGCCTGCCGTTCATCGGCACATCGCTGGGGGGCGCCTTTTTCTATGATGGTGGAAACGTTTACAGTCGGCTCACTCGAATTTCCTTTCGCACGATGCTGCCGAGCCCCACGTTCGCGTTGCAAAACCCCGCGCAGCCGCCGAGTTCGACAAATCTGTCAGTGTGCGTCACCAACTGCTCGAACGAACTCAACTACTTTGCGCACACGGTCGGCTTGGGCGTGAGGTACAAAACGCCCGTGGGTCCCATTCGAATTGATTTCGGCTACCAGCTCAATCGGCCGTCATTTGTAATTCCCATTCCATGTCCGAGCAATGCAACCAATTGCCAAGTTGGCTCGCTGGGCCAGCAAGGCGCACGACTCTCCGGTTTTCAAATCTTTTTCAATCTGGGGTCGACGTTTTAATGCGCAGGCTTGCAATCCTCGGTTTCTTAGCGGCGCTGGCAGTGACGGCGGCGGGGTCGCTGGCGGCGCAGGAGATCGTGGACCGCATCGTGGCGCGAGTCGAAAACGACATCATCCTGTGGAGTGATATCCGGACTCTCAGCCGCTACCAGCAGTTCGTTGACGGAAAATCGGAGACCGACGCTCAGGTTCTCGACCGATTGATCGACCAATGGATGGTGCGAACGGAAGCCGATGTTTCCCACTTCCCGCATCCTTCGAATGCCGATATCGAGCGGAGCTTGAGCCGTCTGCAAAGTTCGTTCACCTCGGCGCAAGAATACGAAGCAAGGAAAAAGCAAAGCGGGCTGAGCGATTCGGAAGTGCGGGGAATCGTGAGTTCGCAGTTGTACTTGAGCGATTATCTCGATTCGCGGTTTCGTCCGGCGGTGCGGATCGATCCCAAGGAGATTGAAGATTTTTATCAGACCGCGGTCGTGCCACGAGCGAAAGCGCACGGGCAAGAGCCACCAACGCTGGACGCGGCCCGCGATTACATCCAGGAGGCTCTCGTGCAACGCGGGATCAATGAGCAGGCAGAAAAGTGGCTGAAAGAGAGCCGGACCCGCCTGCACATTGAGAAGCTTTTCGATGAGGCGGCGAAATGAAGCGCGAGACCCGCCACCCAATCTGGAGCTGGATCATTCACACGCCGTGGGTGCTGGCGGTGCTCGGACTGATAGCCGTCATCGTGTTTTTCGGCAGCGGGGCGGGCAATCCGGTTCTCAGCCGGCTGATTGTAAGCCGGCTGGAATCGATGACCGGAGGCAAGGTAGAGCTGCGCGCCTTTTCGATTCGATGGTTGGCCATGCAGATAACCATCAATGGGCTGGTGATCCATGGAAGGGAGCCCTCCGGCACGGAGCCTCTTTTCACCGCGGAAGAAGTGCGAGCAGGTCTGCGGATTGATTCCTTCTGGGGCCGGAAGATTTCGCTGAATGAACTCGTCGTGCAGCAGCCGCACGTGCACATCCGCGTTGAAAGGAACGGTACGACAAATTTACCAGTGCCAACTCGGTCTGCTTCCGCAAATAAACCTGTGCGGGACACACTTTTCGCATTGCACATCCGGCGGCTTGTGCTCGCGGACGGATGGGTTCTCTACAACGATGCGAAGACACGGCTCACGGCCCACGGAGGTGACTTGCAGTTTGCGCTGGATGCCGGCGGCACGCGGGACCATCCATTGTACCTGGGCAATCTCGACTGGCAGACGGTGCAGTTCACCTCGCGGCGCTACATGCCGTTGCCCGTGGGCCTGTCCGCAAAGTTCACGCTCTGGCGCGATGGGTTCACGCTCGAGCAGGGGGTGCTCAGCGCGGGACACTCGCATCTGGATGCGCAAGCGGAAATGAATGACTTCGCGAATCCGAAATGGAATTTCCGTTACCGGGGCTGGGTCAACCTGCTGGATTTCAGGGAAACCCTCCGAGAGCCAAAAGTGCCGACGGGGCGGGTCGATCTGCACGGAGAAGGCCAGTTCGCCGGCGGCCGATTCAAGGGCAGCGGGAGTTATTCCGGGCAGGACATCACCTTGCCATATACGGAGTTCCATGCGGCCGGACTTACGAGCCGCGGCAGCTATCAAATCGATGATCGGGGCCTCGAAGTCCCCGACTTTTCGGCCAGCGCGATGGGCGGCAGCGTAACCGGGCGCGTGACGATGCGTTTTGACGGACTGCAATTCCGGGCGGATACCCATGTGCAGAACGTCCGGCTGGCGGCAGTCTTGCCGGCCATGGAGCATCGGGACTTCCCGGTCGATGAATTGCACTGGGATGCCCTGATCACTGCTGATACTGTCGAAACGTGGATTGGCCCTTTCCGCCATTTCGAGATATCCGGGAGATCGATTTGGGATACGCCGAACCAACTCGCCGGCGGGCATCAACCTGTGACCGCCGCCTGGAAGTTCCGCTACCGTTACGATCCCAACGTGCTCTCGGTCGACTCTGGTGAATTCGAAACTCCGTCGTCGCGCGGCAGCGTCGACGGCATTCTTGCTCCGCGCAACTCGATGCTGAACGTGCGATTCGAAACCAGCGCCCTGGAGAACTACAAGGACTTCATTGATGCCGTTCGAGGCGTGGCGCGCGGTTCTCCGGAAGTGGCCAAACAAATCTCCGGCAGTGCGCGATGGGATGGCACAATCGCCGGGCGCGCCGGCGGCCCGGCATTTCAAGGGCACATACGCGGCGAACGCGTGCGCTACGACGGCGTCTTTCTGGATTATCTCGACGGGGACCTCACCTATTCACCGTCGGAGCTCGCCCTGGCGCGTGGCCACGCCCGGCGCAATGAGATGGAAGCGGATATCGAGGCGACCCTGACGCTGACCAAATGGAGCTTCCTGCCGAAGAACGAGTGGACCGCCGAGGCGAATTTCGAAAAAGCACCGGTCGAAGGTATCGAACAACTGCTCGGCTTGTCGTATCCGGTGAAGGGAACGCTGACAGGTCAGTTTCACGGACGCGGCACCAGGGAACAACCCAGCCTCACGGGCCTCTTCGACCTGGCAGGCGGCAAAGTGTACGGGCTGTCCTTCAATCGTCTCCGCGGTCAACTGAGTGTTTCGCCGGATGAAGTGCACATTACCAATGCGGAGCTGCGTTTCTTCCCGCCGGGAAAAGAAAACGGACGCGGCGCGGGGATTATCACCGGTTCCGCCGGTTACCGCTCCGCGGACCGGACGATTTCTGCGGACCTGGTTGGTGCCGCGTTGCCGCTCGAGAATATCGAAAGGCTGCAGTCGGCGAGGCTGCCGGTCGGAGGGCAGATGAGTTTCCGCTTGAAGGCCAATGGCCCGATTCAAGGGCCGCTAGGCGAGGGGACATTTCGCGTGGTAGATCTCCGCGTCGGCCAAGTGATCATTGGCAGTTTCGAGGGGAATCTGACGTCGGACGGGCACGCGGCACATCTGGAATTGCGCTCCGCAATGACCACGGGAGAGATTTCTGGGGGCTATACTCTCGGACTTGCTGATCCATACGCGTTGAACGGAAAAGTATCCATCAGGAATATTGACCTGGACCCGTTCCTGCTGACCGCGTTGCACCTGAAGGAATTCAGCGGCCACGCCAACGCTGATGGAGATATTTCGCTGAACGGCTCGCTGAAAAAACCGGAGAGCATCGTCGTGGATGCGAATTTCTCGCGCCTGGCCATGAATTACGCAAACGTGCGGCTGGAAAACGCCGGCCCAGTACATTTCCGGTCAACGAAGAACAGTTTGGAGATTGATCCGGTCACACTGCGCGGAGCCGACACCAACCTGCAGATCGCGGGTAAGGTGCAGTTTGCCGGGGGCCGCACGGTAGGACTGCGCCTGAAAATGGCGCGTTGGACCTGCGGCTTCTCAGCGGCTACGTGCCGGATCTGGACGCACGCGGCCCGGCGCAAATCAATGCATCTTTCGAAGGGACACTGGACCGGCCGCGGATCACCGGCCGCGTGCACATCGAGAACGCTTCGGCGCGAGCCCCGGATTTCCCGACAGGTCTCAGTACGATCACGGGCGACCTGGTATTCGATGCGACGCGCCTTTATTTTGAAAATGTGAGCGCGGAATCCGGGGGTGGCACGTTGCATCTTTCCGG
Source organism: Acidobacteriota bacterium (assembly GCA_003224075.1). Lineage (GTDB taxonomy): Bacteria > Acidobacteriota > Terriglobia > Acidiferrales > UBA7541 > Acidiferrum. The sequence continues at coordinate 6,391 of QHYF01000055.1, read as the reverse complement.
GAGCGTGAACTACGCCGAGAGTCCGCTTCGCTACGACGTGAGCCTCCGCACGGATCGCGTGCGCATTCGTTATCCGGAGGGCATGAGCTGGCTCGTGGGAGGCTCGCTCCGGCTGACCGGCACACCAACGGCGGGCGTTCTTTCGGGCCGCGTGCTGGTCGACCGCGTCACTCTTACGCGAGGTCTGGAGGTCGCGGGCATGCTGGTTTCGGTGAAAGAAGGCATCAGCGGCCCTTCCACTGGTTCCTCGTATCTGCGCAACCTGCAATTCGACGTCGAAGCCCTCTCGGCACCCGACGCGCGCATGGAATGGCCGGGCGCGGAACTCCAGGCCGAAGCGAATCTCCGCGTGCGGGGGACCTGGGAGCATCCCATCCTTCTCGGACACATCCACATACTGTCGGGTAATCTGAATTTCGCGGGCAATCGTTATCGCGTCTCACGGGGAGACTTGAACTTTTCCAATCCGTTCCGTCTCGATCCGGTTTTGAATGTGGAGGCCGCGACGACGATTCAGCAGTACGAGATCACGCTGAATTTCAATGGCCCGGCCAGCAAGCTCACGCTGGCATATCGCTCCGATCCGCCTCTTCCCGCGAACGACATCGTGACGCTGCTGGCGCTGGGGCAGACCACGGCCGAAGCGACAACGCGCAGCGGCGGCACCACGCAGAGCGGAACTGCGGGCGCTTCCGCGATTCTCTCGGAAGCCATCTCCAGCCAGCTTGGGGGACGGCTCGAGCGCCTGTTCGGCATCACGCGCTTCCGCGTGGATCCGGGCCTGGCCGGGGTGGGTTCGACCGGTTCGGAACAGAACGCCGCCGCACGCGTCACCGTCGAGCAACAGGTCACGCGCAACCTCACCATTACTTATGTTTCAAATGTAAGCTCGACGCAGCAGCAGGTCATTCAGGTGGAATACAACGTGGATCGAAACGTCTCGATTGTGGGGTTGCGAGATCAGAACGGCACGTTCGGAATCGATGTAAAAATTAAGAAGCGCTTCAAGTAGTCAGGAAGTGCTTCTCGAAAGGAAGAAGTTTGGTTTGGTCTACTGCGGATCCTGTTGTTGCGCGACCTGTGGGTGGGACTGCGATCCTCGGCGCTGCTGCCAGCGGCCCTGGCCGAGTCCCAGTCGCGCCGACTGTCCGACTTCCGGATTCTGCTGTTTCACTTCCGCGAGCGCATCTTTGGCGGCCCTGGTGCTCGCCGCACGGGTCGCCGCCTGAAGTTCGCGGGTGATCTTGGGCATTTCCGCGGCGACTTTCTGGCCTAGCGGCGATCCGTAAAATTGCAGCAGTCCCTTGATTTCGTCTTCCGTGAAATGCTCATCGTAAATCCCCACGAGTTGATTGGTCACTAGTTCGGCGTTGAATTTCTTTTGGTAGCTGGCGGCGAACGCGTTCACAAACGCCTGGCCTTTATCATTGTTTGCCACGGTGCTCAGCAACTTTTCGCGGGACTGCTCGATGGCCGACTTCGCCCCGTCCTGCACGGCGTCGCGTGCGCCGACGAGTTCCATCAACGAGCGAATGTCCGCTTCCTTCGTCGGGTCAATGGCCGAATTTGGCTGCGCTGGCGCGGCATTATCCTGGGCAGATGTTGCGCCTTGCGGTGCCGCTTGAGCTGCGTTCTGTGTCGCTCCGTGAATCACCAAAAAGAAGGTTCCGATATAAATGATGATTAGAGCCAGGACCGCTTTCATGACCGCCTCCGTGGTAGTTGTGCCTGTTTTGCCGCCACGACTCAGATTCTAGGGAGGGCCGTGGAGCAGCGCGACCGCTTCGGAGGACAGCCGTGCCGCGTCGTTCACTGGCCCATCGTTCAGGTCGGGAAGAGCGGATGAATTTCTGTTAGGATGCCGCCCGATGACTGAGCCAACAATTGCGGGCGCATCTTCCGTGAGCGATCCCCAGCCGGCCGCAATCGTGGCGCGGGAGGCAGGTCTCCAGCGCGACCTGACGCCGGCCCAGCTTGCCATGATCGGCCTTGGCAGCAGCATCGGAACGGGTCTGTTCCTGGGAAGCGCCATCGCCGTAAAGCTTGCCGGGCCGGCGGTGATTCTGAGTTTTATCGGCGGAGCGTGCATCGCCCTGACCATGATGTGGGCGCTCGCCGAGATGGCCGCGGCGCACCCGGCGGCAGGATCGTTTGGACTGTACGCGGAGATGTATCTGCATCCGTGGGCCGGATATGCGGTTCGCCTGACCTATTGGTTTTGCATGATGGTGGTGGTGGGCAGCGAAGTCGTGGCGGCATCCATTTACTGCAGACTCTGGTTTCCTACGACTCCATCGTGGGTTTGGATTGGCCTGTTCTCGCTTGTGATTCTCTACGTCAACACAACCAGCATCGGAAACCTGGGAATCTTTGAATACTGGCTCTCGATGATAAAAGTCGTGACCATCGTTGCTTTTCTGATTCTGGGGGCGGCGCTATTGTTTGGCGTGGGATTTTCGCGGATCGGGCTGGCAAACTACACGGCGCACGGCGGTTTTCAACCACATGGGTGGAAAGGCGTAGGCCTGGGCGTCGTCTTGGGCCTCTTCAGCTTTTTCGGAATCGAAGTAGTGGGAAGCACGGCCGGCGAAGCGGCGGATCCGAAGGTGGCGGTGCCAAAGGCGCTGCGGAGGGCGCTCGGCGCCCTGGTGCTCTTTTATGTCGCCGGACTCGCGCTCGTCGTCGGGATTGTCCCGTGGACGCAGATCGGACTCGGCGAGAGCCCTTTCGTGCGCGTTTTCCAGACCGTGGGAATCCCAGCCGCGAGTCATATCATGAATTTTGTGGTGCTGACCGCGGCGCTCTCCAGCGCCGTCGCCAACTTGTATTTTGGGGCGCGGCTGGCTTATTCGCTCTCGCGCGGCGGCTATCTTCCCGCGGTGCTGGGCCGCCTGAGCGGGAAGGACATGCCGGTGGTTGCGGTGTTGGCATCGGCTGGCGGAATGGCTGCAGCGCTAGCGCTGTCGGAGTACTTCAAAGATTCGCTCTTCGTTTTCATGATCGGGCTCAGCACGTTCGGGGCGCTGTTCGCATGGCTGATGACTTTATTGACTCACGTGGCATTCCGTCGCTTTCACAAACGGCAGGGATTGCACTATCTTCAATTGGGGCCGCCCGGGCCCTGGGCGTCCCTCATCGGGTTGGGAGCGGTATTGGCTGTGCTGGTATCCACTTGGTGGGTGCCAGGATTTCGCATAACCTTGCAAGCTGGCCTGCCCTGGCTCGGGTTTGTCACGGTGTGCTACTTTGTGTGGAGAAAGGCCCGCCCCCGGAGCTCTCCCGGGGGAGAATCATTCGATGGATGAACTTCTGAAGTGGCGCGGCGAATTCCCGATCCTCGACCGCACCACTTACATGATCAGCAACTCGCTTGGCGCCATGCCGCGCGCTGTTTACGACGAAATGCGCGCCTATGCCGATTCCTGGGCGGAGCGCGGGGTGCGCGCCTGGGAAGAAGGCTGGTGGGAAATGGCCGTCGGCGTAGGCGACAAAATCGCGCCGCTGATCGGCGCCGGCCCCGGCGAGATTTCGCTGCATCAGAACGTCACTCTCACGCAAGCAGTGATCGCGTCGTGTTTTGACCTGCGCGGCCCCCGCAACAAGGTTGTGATGGTGGAGCTCGAATTCCCTTCGATCCAGTATTTCTATCACGAGCAGCGGCGCCACGGCGCCCGCGTCGAAGTTGTTCCGGCTTTGGACCACGTTCGTATTGATCTGGACAAGCTGCTCGCGGCCATCGACGAAACCACGCTGCTCGTCCCAATTTCGCAGGTGCTTTTCCGCAGCTCGTATATTGTTGACGCTCGCGCGATCATCGAGCGGGCGCACCGCGTCGGGGCGCAAGTGATTCTCGATACCTTTCAGGCCGCCGGAACCATTCCGCTTGATGTGCGAAAACTGGGCGCCGATTTTGTCGTTGGCGGTGCGCTGAAATGGCTGTGCGGCGGCCCGGGCGTAGCTTATCTCTACGTCCGCGAAGATCTGCGCGCGAAGCTGAGACCGGCGCTCACCGGTTGGATTGCGCACTGCCGCCCCTTTTCGTTCGAGACGGGCGCCATTGATCCCCGGGAAGACTCGTTCCGCTACCTGAACGGAACGCCGCACATCCCTGCACTGTATGCCTGCCAGCCGGGGCTGGACATCCTTAATAAAGTTGGGATCGCAGCCATTCGCGAAAAATCGATCCGTATGACCACGCGGCTCATTGAAGGCGCGAAGTCGCGCGGCTGGCGTGTCAACACTCCGGAAAATCCCGCGGAGCGGGCAGGAACGGTTTCCGTCGAATGCCCGCACGCCTACGAGGTGTGCCGCGAACTCCTCGCGCGGGACATACTTGTGGACTACCGGCCCAAGGCTGGGGTGCGCATTTCCCCGCATTTCTACAATCGCGAGGAAGAATGCGATTTCACGCTTGCGCAGATGGAAGAGATTCTGAAAACAGGCGCCTGGGAAAAACACGCGGCGGCGGTTACGCATGCTTGACAGCGAAAAATACGGCCCGCAGCGCACGGAAATGATCGAAAAACAGTTGCGGCGGCGAGGTATCACCGATGCCACGGTGCTGGCGGCCATGGCGGAAGTGCCGCGGCATGAATTTGTGCCCCACGAGCTGCGTTCCCGGGCTTACGAGGACGCGCCTTTGCCGATCGGCGGCGGTCAAACCATTTCGCAGCCCTATATTGTCGCTGCCATGACTGCAGCATTGCGTCTGCAGCCGGAAGACCGGGTTCTGGAGATTGGCACGGGCTGCGGTTATCAGGCCGCGGTGCTCTCACGCTTGGCCAAGGAAGTCTTTACGATCGAGCGGCGGGCGGAGCTTGCCTCCGCGGCTTCCGAAAAGCTCGCGCGGCTCGGTTACAGCAACGTGCATGTTCACTGCGGCGACGGCACGCTGGGCCTGCCGGAATTTGCGCCATTCGACGCTATCCTCGTCGCGGCTGCTGCTCCGGCGGTTCCACAGCCCCTTCTCGGACAACTCGCCGAAGGGGGCCGGATGATTCTGCCCATTGGGGACGCGGAACATCAGGAATTGCGACTGATCGAGAAGCAAGGTACGGCATTCCTTACAAGCACGATGGAGGGCTGCCGATTTGTGCCGCTTGTCGGCTACTATGGCTGGCAGGAACCCCCTTCACGATGAGCCCGGCCCCGCCCGACCTTTCCATTATCATTCCTTCGTACAATGAGGAGCTGCGGCTTCCCGCAACGCTCGAGCGGATTGCGAGCTACCTTCAAACTTGCGGGCGCGAAGCCGAAATTCTGGTGGTCGACGATGGTTCGAAGGATCGCACGGCCGCGGTAGCGGAATCCTTCCGCAGCAAAATTCCCTCGCTGCGGGTAGTCTCGAATGGCGTAAACCGCGGCAAGGGCTTTAGCGTCCGCCACGGCATGCAGGAAGCGCGTGGCCGCATCGCACTTTTCACCGATGCGGATCTTTCCGCGCCCATCGAAGAGGCCGGCAAGCTCATCGACGCTCTGGGGACCAATGACTTAGCCATTGGCTCTCGCGCCGTGGATCGCAGCCTGATCAGCGTGCACGAATCCCGCCTGCGCGAATTCGCGGGAATCATTTTCAACAAGATCGTTCGAATCGTACTCTGGCTGCCGTTCGTCGATACGCAGTGTGGATTCAAAGCCTTTCGCCGGGACCGCTGCGCCATCCTCTTCGAGCAACAGCGGATTGAGCGCTTCGGATTCGACCCGGAACTGCTCTACCTGGCGCGTCATCACGGCTTGCGCGCCGTGGAGATTCCCGTGCGCTGGGGGCATTCACCGGCCACGAAAGTGAACATGCTTCGCGACAGCATTCGCATGTTCCTCGATGTTTTTACGATCCGGTGGAATGCGTTGCTCGGCCGTTACCCGCGGAAAGCCTGATTCCACTGGCCTAGCTTTGCATCACAAAGTACTTGACAAGGACAAATCTTCCGCGTAAGATTCCTGCCATGGCAACGTTTGGCCCACTTCGTTCTCCCAAGCCCGAGCCCATCCCCATTGACGCTCGTGCCGCCGATCATCTCCGTTATATCCGCGAAACGATGGAGAACGCGGCCGAATTTACCGCTGTGCCGGGCTGGGGCGGCGTGGCCATGGGCGTGACCGCGCTGGTGGCGGCCTTTGTCGCTTCGCGCCAGGTCTCACCGCGTGCGTGGCTGATCGTGTGGCTGATCGAAGCCTTCGTGGCTGTAGCCATCGCGGCCCCCACTGCCGCAACGAAGGCGCACCGCGCCAACTCCTCCCTCTTCTCCGGCCCGGGCCGCAAGTTCGTGCTTAGTTTTGCGCCGCCGATTGTCGTTGGCGGCTTACTGACGTTCGCGCTTTACGATGCCGGTTATTTCGCTGCGCTGCCGGGTGTATGGCTCTTATTGTATGGGACGGCTATTGTTACGGG
>QHYF01000460.1:1360-3211 GCA_003224075.1 Acidobacteriota bacterium | reverse complement strand
TGTTCGGTCAGGCGCCGGGGGCAATTTCTTGCGAGTCATCAGCTGCGAAATATAGGACTCCGTAACCTCGGCCGCAGTCGCCAGATCTTTCTGCTCAAGACCCAATTCTTCCAGCCGCTGTTTGATCACTAGGCAAACGTCCACAAGGCCCTCCACCTGGCTTAACTTGACAGATTAACCATAGAAAATAATCTCAGATTCCACTTGACACGTCAAGTTAATTAACCTACAGTGGTTAAGTAGGCTGATGGGGCCATCCGGTAATCTAAACTAAATTGAGTTATGTGAAATTGCCCTTGGCCAAGACAACCAAGGAGGTTGCCATGAACACCGTTACACGTTGGGACCAGTCCCGCGTTTTGACACCTTTGCAGGAACAAGTCATTCGTTTGTTTGAGGACAACGCTATTCGGGACCGCTCGGGTCACGCCGACCTGGCAACCTGGGCGCCACCAGTAGACATATACGAAACCGAGAACGAATTGGTGATAAAGGCCGACCTGCCGGATCTCGAAGAGAAGGACATTGACGTACGCGTTGAAAACAATTCGTTGACCATCCGCGGAGAGCGGAAGTTCGAGAAGGACGTCAACGAGGACAATTACCTCCGAGTTGAACGCGCCTATGGCCCGTTCACGCGGAGCTTCTCCCTACCAAACACAGTCAGCTCCGAGAGCGTTCGGGCCGAGTATCGCAATGGGGTCTTGAGCCTGCATATGGCGAAGCGTGAGGAGTCTAAGCCGAAGCAGATAAAAATCAGCGTCTCAGCAAACGGCAAGTAATCCACATCTCACATACGGAGGCCGGTCGGCGCTCCGGCCCCGTCCTGACAACCAAGGAGGTTGCAATGATTGGACTCAGAGAACCATCGGGAGAAGAGATCGCTCGCCGGGCTCATGAGCTGTATCTTCAACGCGGCGGCGAACACGGAAAAGATGTCGAGGACTGGGTTAGAGCCGAAAAAGAGCTGAGCGACGAACCTGTCGCAGGACCAGCGAAAACGAGGGTCGCCCAAGCCGTTCGTAACGCGTCTAATTGATTGATCCGCCATGAGTAAACATCTTGTCTTGCGAGTGCCACGAGCGAGACAACAGATCCCACGGCTTGACGGCCCGGCTTGAGCAGCCGAGAGCGGGCAGATCTTTCGTTCGGAGGGGCGGGCCAGTTCGTCCCTTCACTTGTCCGGCGAAGGGGAAACTCGGCGGAGAAACGAGGTTGCCAATGGTCAAAATCAAACAGTGGGTTCCCATTGACGGAACTCGATGGAGAAACGAGTTTGTCAATGATCACGAAAGTCATGGAGCGTGTATCCATTGTGGCGTTGCTCATGACGGTGTCATGGCGCCCTTTCCCGAGTTACCAAATACCGCTGGACTTGATAGTTTGTTAGGGCGCCGTCTTGGGGGTCCTGGCTTTCTTCTTCATCAAACACGAAATGGTATTTGTTCACAATATATGCGCATCAGGATGCCCTGCAAACGATTCTCCGCCCGCTTAACTTCCGCTGATTAACTATGGAAAATAACCTTAGATTCTACTTGACACGTCAAGTTAATTAACCTATTATGGTTAACGGACTGAGGGAGGCTTCAGAATATCTGAACCAATCGCGGTTATCTGAATCGCACCCTTGGCATCGAGAACAAGGAGAGTGTCATGTTTGCACGCAAAGTATCGATGCACTTGAAGGTTAACGGCGGAGTGGAATTCAAGAAGAAAATTGAGGGCGAAGTTATTCCCCTGCTGCGCAAGCAGGCGGGGTTCCTCGACGAAATCACCTTCCTACATCCAAGCGGCAAGGAAGTTCATGCCTTCAGTCTGTGGCAGACCGCGGAACATGCGGAGGCGTAC
>QHYF01000460.1:0-1276 GCA_003224075.1 Acidobacteriota bacterium | reverse complement strand
CAAAAGACCGTCGCCGCTGTGGCCGCCTGAAGCCGATAGGTCTCGTCGTTATGTGGGGGCGGACCAGGTCCGCCCCCTGCGCAAGAAATACGCCTAAGGATTTCCAGAGTCGCCCATCGCCCCGCCGATGGAGCGAAGGGCCATGCGACGTAAGAAACCAAGGAGAACCTCATGTTTGTACGCAAAGTGACCATGCTTCTAAAACCGAACAGCATTGCGAAATTCAGCCTCTTGATGGAACGAGAAGTCATTCCCATGCTACGCAAGCAAAACGGATTCCAGGACGAACTTACCTTCTTTGCGCCCAGCGAGGATGGTGTAACGGGAATCAGTTTGTGGGACAAGGCAGCGAACGCGGAAGCCTATAGCCGGGGAACGTATCCGGCAGTACTGAAAAAGCTGGCAACACTCATCGAAGGAACTCCCAAAGTCGATACCTACGAGGTTCTGAATTCAACTTTTCACAAGATCGCCGCTGCCGTAGCGGCATAAGGGCTAAATATTATTTCGTTACCGGGCAAGCCCAGTCTGCCCCAATTTTTACGAATCGACTAGGCAAGGAGGAATGTATGTACTTACTGGCATGGATTTTGGTCGGGGCGGTCGTTGGGTGGGGATCAGGAAGAGTTTTTCAGGGTAATGGCTATGGTCCGTTTATGGACACGCTCATGGGTGTTGGTGGCGCCGTAGCGGGCGGATTCCTGATGCGCTCCGCGGGCTTTGGCGGCTACGGTGGAGCGATCGTTACAACCACGGTGGCCATGATTGGGGCAGTGCTTCTGACTGTGCTTACTGCTTACGTGAACGGCAGAAGGATTTACGCCCGTCAGCTCTAAGAGTCCCGGCACACGAACCTGCAGGGATTCGGGCTAACCTCGGGCGCTGCTCCTCGCATGTAGTGGCGGGGGACAGCGTCAAGGAGAATTGACCCCAAAGCCGGCTCTGATTTCAAGCTTTTAGAGATTCTTAGGAGTTACGAAAATGAAAACGATACGCAGTTCGATTCTTTGCTTTATTGCCTTGTTTCTTACCGCCACATTGCTTCGTGCGCAGGATCTTTCCAAGTATCGGCACTTTACCCTTGGCATGAGCTTGACCAGAGTGCTGGAGCGTACTGACCAAAAGATGGCCAATGTAAAGCCGATTCATGGCCGTCCAGCGGTGGTTCAGGAACTGAATTGGTGGCCGCCGAACGTTCCCGGGAATTCGTTCCAATCGGATTCCGTCGAACAGATTCTTTTCTCCTTCTACAACGGCGAGCTCTACAAGATTTCTG
>QHYF01000459.1:3474-5072 GCA_003224075.1 Acidobacteriota bacterium | reverse complement strand
GGGCTATTTCCGCTGGGTGATTTGCGCGCTGCTGCTGCTCGGTACAACAAAGAACTATATGGATCGCTGGGTCATCTCGGCACTGAAGACCACGTTGCAGCATGACCTCGGATGGAACGAGATCAATTACAGCAATCTGGTGTTTGCATTTCAGGCGGCCTACGCGGTGGGCATGCTCGTTGTGGGTAGGTTGATCGACCGCCTCGGTACGCGCTTGGGTTATGCCATCGTGATGGTCTTTTGGAGCCTTGCTTCAATGGCTCACGCGTTGGGAAGCTCGCTCTCGAGTTTCCTGATGGCGCGGCTGGCGCTCGGCTTCGGGGAAGCAGGGGTGTTTCCCGCGAGCATCAAGGCCGTTGCCGAATGGTTTCCCGCAAAGGAGCGGGCGCTGGCTACGGGGATATTCAACGCGGGGACGAATGTGGGTGTGATTCTAGCCGGGCTGTTCGTGCCGTGGATCACGCTCCAACTTGGCTGGCGGTGGGCCTTTGTCATTATCGGTTCGCTCGGCTTCGCGTGGCTCGTATTGTGGCTCTTGCTTTATCAGAGGCCGGAGGACCACCCGCGTTGCTCCAAAGCTGAACTCGAATACATCCTTGGCGATACACCTCAACCAGTGCGGAAGATCAAGTGGTCGCAGCTCTTCCCGTACCGGCAGACCTGGGCGTTTGCTTGCGGGAAATTCCTGATCGATCCGATCTGGTGGTTCTATCTTTTTTGGGTGCCCGATTTTCTCGAACGCCAGCACGGATTGCATTTGGCGCAAATTGGTCTTCCGATTGTGGTGATTTATCTAATCTCCGACGTTGGCAGCGTCGCGGGAGGATGGCTGTCTTCGTTCTTGATCCGGCGGGGGGTTTCCGTGAACGCAAGTCGCAAGATTGCCATGCTCCTGTGCGCGATCAGCATCGTCCCCATCGTGTACGCTTATCGCGTGTCCGGATTGTGGCCGGCGGTCTTGCTGATTGGTCTTGCTGCCGCGGGACATCAAGGCTTCTCCGCGAATCTTTTCACTCTGACTTCCGATTTGTTTCCGTCGCGAGCTGTGGCCTCTGTCGTCGGGATAGGTGGAATGGCGGGCGCGGTCGGCGGGATGCTCATCGCCAAAATCGTGGGCTATGTTTTGCAGTGGACCGGCAGCTACATGGTTCCGTTTTTCATTGCCGGCTCCGCCTATTTGGTGGCGATCGTCATAATCCATATTCTGACCCCACGGATGGAGCCAGCTAGAATCGGGATGGAAGCACAAGCGTGATTCTGGAGACATTCCGCGTAATCCGTGAGAATGCGCCGGTAGCAATCTCCATTTGGACGGGCGGTTGAGGTGAACGCATGGCGCTGACGATCAGGCCAAAGAAAGAGTGCCGCTGGGACTTGGTCAGTCTGGGCGAGATTATGGTGCGGTTCGACCCCGGCGAGCGGTGCATCGCCACGGCGCGAACTTTCGAGGTGTGCGAGGGGGGCGGGGAATACAACGTCGCGCGCGGACTGAAGCGCTGTTTCGGCTTGGACTCGGCCGTCGTTACGGCGTTCGCTAATGATCCCGTTGGGCGGCTGCTGCAAGACCTCCTATACCAGGGCGGCGTGGACCAATCGCT
>QHYF01000459.1:0-3436 GCA_003224075.1 Acidobacteriota bacterium | reverse complement strand
ACGATCGCGGGAATACTGCGGTTTCGCAGCTTAAGCCTGGTGACATTGATTGGGATCAGATTTTTGGAAAGCATGGCGCCCGCTGGTTCCATACGGGGGGCATTTTCTGCGCTTTGTCTTCGACGACCCCGGAAGTCGCTCTGGAAGCTGTGCAGGCTGCCAGGCGGCACGGCACCATCGTTTCCTATGACCTGAATTACCGCGCCTCGCTGTGGAAGTCCCTTGGCGGCAAGAGACAAGCCCAAGAAGTCAACCGGCGAATCGCACCGCAGGTTGATGTCATGCTTGGCAACGAGGAAGACTTCTCGGCGGCGCTCGGTTACGAAGTGCCGGGCATGGATGAGCATCACGCGACGTTTGAGGTGGACGGCTTCAAGCAGATGATCGCGAAGACGGTGAAGGATTATCCATTCAAAGTTGTTGCCACCACGCTGAGAAAGGCAAAAACTGCCACATTGAATGATTGGGGCGCGATCTGTTATTACGATGGCAAGTTCTATCAGGCAAAAAACCGCGAGAATCTGGAAATTTTTGATCGCGTGGGAGGGGGCGATTCGTTTGCTTCCGGCCTGATCTACGGATTCCTGGCTGGTCAGGATCCGCAGTGGTCCGTGGAATGTGGCGCCGCGCACGGAGCGCTCGCCATGACCACGCCGGGAGACACGTCCATGGTGACCTTCCAGGAAGTGATGCAGGTGATGAAAGGCGTTGGAGCGCGCATCGCGCGCTGACGAGGAATTGCCGGAAGAAGGGTGATTCGCAATATGGATAAGCAAGAGGTTCGCGATCGAATAACGGAAATCGGAATCGTGCCGGTCGTGCGCGCATCGTCGCCGCGCGACGCGCGCATCGCTGCGGATGCGGTTTGTGAAGGCGGCATCCCCATTGTTGAAATCACTATGACCGTGCCGGGTGCCATCGACGTCATACGCGAGCTTACAAAGAACGCTGCGTCGGAAGTCCTCGTTGGCGCGGGAACTGTCCTTAACGCGGAGGCCGCGCGACGCTGCCTCGATGCCGGAGCGCAATTTCTTGTCAGTCCGGGGCTTAACCTTCAAACCGTGGAGCTTGCCGTGAGGGAAGGGAAGCTGATGATGGCCGGCGCATTGACACCCACGGAAATCATCACTGCATGGGAGGCAGGCTCGGACTTCGTCAAGGTATTCCCGTGTGGCCAGGTGGGCGGCGCGAAGTACATCAAGGCGCTCAAGGGCCCGTTGCCGCAGGTCCGGCTTGTTCCGACCGGGGGCGTCACCCTGGACACCGCGGCTGAATTGATTCAAGCGGGTGCCGCTGCGCTCGGCGTTGGGGGCGAATTGGTGCACGCCGAGGCTCTGAAGTCAAACAAGCCGGAAATCATCGTTGAAAATGCCAGGAAATTCCTCGCCATCGTGAAGCAAGCTCGCGCCCAAATGGCATCGTCGGGCATGGCTGCCAAGAGCAGTCACTGAAAGCACGATTCCAGGCCTGGAAATCAATGACGGCGCGGTTGGCTTCCGCCCTGCCCGAATTTTCGCCCCTCTGTTATTGTAGTAGATAGGTAGTTCTACGTTTGGAACGCGGCAGCCCTGCTGTCGCCTTTCTTTTCCCCGATGACTTTCCCCGTGGTGCAAGCAATCGAAGATGCGCCTTGTAGAATCAATCACTTACGATATGCAAATTTCGTAAGTCTCTTCTTTTGACATTCTTACAAAATGGCGGGGGTGTAGGGGGGACTGATTCGTTTGCGTCGAGCCTGTAATGCTCGGACATAACTCGACATCTAACACTCTGTATTTTCTATATCTTGCGCACTCTTTGGCGCGACGGCGACTCACCAACCCCTGTCTTTTCAATTGCTTGCGCACTCTTTCTGTCGCCACGGAGGTGTGGGGGGATAGCCTCTCTTCTAATGCAAAATGAGTCTGTACTCCGCGCCTTCTATTGGTTGACGCCGCTCGCCAGAAAGCCGCCGTCGACCACCAGCAAATGGCCGGTCACGAAGCTGGCGGCATCGGAAGCCAGAAACACCGCCGCGCCTGCCAGCTCATCGAGCTGGCCAAACCGCCGCATCGGCGTACGCAATAGAAATTCCTTCCCACGCTCCGTTCCGTCGAGCAGTGCCGCATTCAAGTCCGTGCGGAATACTCCCGGAGCGATCGCATTGACGCAAATCCCGGATGCAGCCCACTCGATCGCAAGCGATTTGGTGAGAGAAGCGACGGCTGCTTTGCTCGCCGAGTACGCCGCAACCTGATACAGCGCAACAAATGATGAAAGTGAAGCGATATTAATAATGCGGCCATAGCGCCGCTCGATCATGTGCTGGCCGAACACGCGGCACGCCCGCAAAGTCCCATTCAAATTCGTTTCGAGGATTGCGTCCCAATCCGACTCGGGAAATTCGAGCGTGGACATTCTTTTCGTGCGTCCGGCGCAGTTCACGAGGATCTGCACGCTGCCGAATTCAGCGCATACCGATAGGAGCAGCCGCTCGAGGCTGGCGTTGTCGGTGACATCGCAAGTCTGCGCAAGCGACCGCTGCCCGAGCGCTACAACCTCCGCGGCTGCGTTCTTCACCTGTTCCGCGCGACGTCCCGTGGGCACGACATTCGCGCCGGCTTGGGCCAGTCCGCGGGTCAGCGCCAGCCCGATCCCGCTGGTTCCGCCAATCACGACCGCTGTCTTCTTTGTCAGATCAAGCAGAGGATGCCCCATGAAGTACTCCTCAGATTTTTCAATTGTGGAGAGCATCGGGTGAAAACAATTCGGTGACACTCTCGGTCCGCATCAGGAACCTGCCGCGTTTGTGTGAAGACCAAACAGGAACCACATCGAGCTTATTCTCTCAATTCTCATCGGAACAGGAAGCACCTCATGACTCACCGGAGTCAATTGTAATGTGAGACGCGGGTTCAGGGTGTTGAGTATTGCTAAAGAAATCGTTTACCGCTCTTGATTTGACACCGCGCGCTCATGCAAATCAGCTCTTATGGATCAGCTTGGCGCAGAAGCGCGCGGATAATCCTGCCAGGAGCGCCATTTCAATAGGCATGACCTAATTGCGCCGAGATGGTTCTGGCGGCCTTTTTTGTTGCCAGAGCATAGGCCTGAATGCGGTCCCGGCTGATTCGCGTAATTGGTCCTGATACGCTAATGGCGGCAGCAACCTTTCCACTCTCGTCGAGAATCGGAGCGGCAACGCAACGCGCCCCGAGGTCCGTCTCCTGGTCATCCATGGCGTAGCCCTGTTGCACGACGCGAGTAAGCTCCTTTCTCAAGCGGCCGAGGTTCGGGATGGTACGCGGGGTGGCGCGCTCGAAGGTCAGCATAGGCAATATTTCTTCGCGTTGTTCCGTGGAGAGAAAAGCTAGCAGGGCCTTGCCCAGAGCCGTACAGTTGAGCGGGCGGTGCATTCCCGGCTGGGAGGCCATGCGAAAGGAGTGCGGGCTTTCGA
>QHYF01000068.1 GCA_003224075.1 Acidobacteriota bacterium | reverse complement strand
CGGCTTCCGAATACTGCCCCGGAATCTTCAGTGGTTCGCGCAGACGATAGCGCTCTGGAATGCCGGAAAACAATTCGCTGACGGATTTTGCGCCGATGGCGGCGAGCATCTCCTGCCGCTCGGCGGGGCTCTTCGGGAGGTAGCGCATCAGGCCGAGGCTTCCTTGCCTTTGTCCGCGATGTAAGCTTCGTAAGCCGCGGCGTCCATCAGGTCGCTGATCCCAGTCGAATTGATAAGCCGTATCTTAATCAGCCACGCCGCGCCGTGCGGATCCGTGTTGATTTTCTCCGGCGTGTTCTGCAGCTCGGCGTTCGCTTCGATCACTTCACCCGCAGCCGGCGCGTAGATTTCGCTGACGGCTTTGACCGATTCCACCGTCCCAAAGGATTTTCCGGTTTCGATCTTCGCTCCAGGCTTCGGCAGCTCGACGAAGACCACGTCACCGAGTTCATGCTGCGCATAGTCGGTGATCCCGATCGTGGCGAGATCGCCCTTCACTTCGATCCATTCGTGCTCTTTGGTGTAGCGGTAAGTCTTCGGATATGCCATCAGACCACTCCTTGGATTTATTTCGATTCGTTCAGGACACAGGCGGCGCCGCCGCTTTTTTCGGCCGCTTGTAAAACGGGGTCGGAACCACCTGCGCCTTGCACTTCTGCCCGCGAATCTCCACGTACAAAACCGTGCCGAGAGCCGAAAACGCGGGCGGCACATAAGCGAGGGCAATGTTTTTTCCGAGCGTGGGCGAAGGCGAGCCGCTCGTCACCACGCCGATAGCTTCACCCGCTTCATTGCAGCAGACGTATTCGTCACGCGCAATACCGCGGTCCACCATCTCGAGGCCCACCAGCGTGCGCTTCACTCCCGCCCCGTTCGCTCGCTCCAGCGCTGCGCGCCCGATGAAATCACCCTTCTCCATCTTGCAGTAGCGATGCAATCCGGCTTCCCATACATTGATCTTGTCGCTGATCTCGTGGCCATAGAGCGCCATCTTCGATTCCAGGCGCAGCGTATTCCGGCATCCCAGGCCGCAGGGAATGATTCCGAATTCGCGTCCTGCCTCGATCACGTGCCCCCATACCTTCTCGCTGGTCGCGACATCGGACGGCACATAAATCTCAAATCCATCTTCCCCGGTGTATCCGGTGCGCGCGATCAGCGTGCTCTTCAGCCCGCAGACCGTTCCATAAGTGAACCAGTAATTCTTGACCCCATTCAAATCCGCGTCGGCTAGTTTCCGCATGACATCAACGGCTCGCGGTCCCTGAATCGCCAGCTGCGTGAAGGCGTCGCTCAAATCCTCGACAACACAATCGAAACTCTTCGTGTTCTCGCGCACCCAGTTGACGTCTTTCTCGCGCGTCCCCGCATTGATCACCAGCAGGAAGTCATCTTCGCCCAGCCGGTGCACGATCACGTCATCCACAAACGTGCCTTCAGGATAGAGCATCGCCGAGTACTGCGCCTGGCCGATGGCCAGCTTGGAAGCATCGTTCATGCTGATGTGCTGCACCGCCGCCAGCGCTCCGCCCGGCTTCTTGCCGCTGCGGATTCGAATGTCGCCCATGTGGCTGACGTCAAACACGCCCACGCTGGCGCGCACCGCCTTATGTTCTGCGATCAAACCGCCGCTCGAAGGGTATTCGACGGGCATATCCCAGCCGCCGAAATTCACCATCTTTGCGCCCAGGCGGCGGTGCAGTGCGTTCAGCGGCGTCTTTCGAAGCGCGCTTATGTGAGGAGTTGTGGCGGATTCCATTCCAATTGCTCGGGCAGGAACCGATACTAGCATGCACTTCCAAAGGGGTCAAAGAAGCCCGCCGGAACCGAATCGTCGCCGATCACAAAGGAGGTGAGCGACTCGCCGAAGCATTCCCACCTTCGCCTTGCCGCACTCTCCCGTGCTCAGGTAGAGTTTTAGAGAGAGGTCTTATGCAAGGTCCCACCGTTTGTTCGCAGTGTGACTTGCCGGAAGATCGCTGCACCTGCGAAAGGTACTGCACTATCTGCAAAGGTCAGGAAGGCGTGCGCCTTTGTGCGGACGGACTCTATTACTGTCCCGATTGCCGCGAAGCCTGCGACGTCTCGCTAGCCAGCAGCCGTGACCACTGAACTCAAGATACTCCATTTGCAGATTGACGCCGACGCGCGCCTGGCTGCGGCAGCCGGCGGCGTGGCTCGCTATCTCGCCGATGCCGCCGGGATCGAGAACCATGCCGTTGCTCAATTGCAGTCCGCCATCATCACGGCATGCCGGGAGGCCTTCGAGCATTTGACGAGAGAGAGTCCGCACTTGGAGATCACGTTCACGCGCTTCTCGGATCGCATCGAAGTCGCTCTTTCTCATCAAGGCGGAGCCTCACCCGCAATTGGTCTCGATACGATTGCGGGTTTTGCCAATCGAATTGGCAACAGCGCGTCTGCCCCAGGCGTTTTTGCCGGTGTTGATCGCATCCAGTACGAGACTCACGGCGCGGAAGCCGTCACTCGCTTGACGAAATACATCGGCAAGTTTGTTCCTTGGATTTAAGGAAATTCTAACTCAAAAAGAAGAAGGGCCAGACAGCGCGCTGTCTGGCCCTCCTGTTCTGCAATGAATTATCGGCGGAGCCTACATCTTGAGCGCGAAGGTGTTCTTTCGGATGAGCGAAGTCATCTGCTCATCCGTCAGGGACATCCGCAGCGTCACGCGATCGCCCGCCGGGGTCACGCGCGCCTGATCGAGGAGCTGCGCCAGATCCGGATTGTCCTTCTGCGCTTGATACCGCTTATAGAGGAACCCCGCCTGAAGCAACTGGCCCAGCGTGTTCGCATCCTCGGTCGATCCGCACACCGCCTGGAACTTTCCGTCGACGCCGCTGCTGGCCTCCACGGTGATAATCATGTTCTGCATCCTTGCGACGAGCTTCGCGGCTTCCGGGAACTGTTCCACCTCCGGTGCAAGCTGCTGCATGGCCAGCCGCGTGTATGCGGGATTCAGCACCGCCCAGACCACCCCGCTGCCGTTCGCCTCGTTGATCAGCGGGAAGAGTTTTTCATTGCGAAGGAGTCCTTCTTCGCTGCCGAACCGCACCTCGATCATCTTTTCGAGAATCGCGCGGTGTCCAAATGCCGCAGTGTTCGAATCAATGAAAAAGAAGAAGAGATCGTTTGATCCCGAGCCCGTGCCGAACGCGTGAAGCGTGTAACCCCGCGCTTTGAAAGTGGGCAGCTTCTGTTGCTTGAAAAACGCTTCCGTCGAGCTCGGGTTGTAATTCCCCAGCGCGACGCCGACGATTTCCTCCCCGGTGGGCACGGCTGCCGAGCCGGCATCCTCGGTCTTCGCGCTCATCCCCTCTGCAACCAGCCCCCACGCGAGCTCGTCGACTTGCGAATTCGGATCAACTCCCGCCGACGCCAGGAATTTCTCGAATTGGCGGAACTTATCCGGAATCATCTGCTCCTGCAATTGCGGGAACCATTTGAGCGACCGCGCCTTTTTCAGATCCGCGTAAGCAAATTCACCCACTTCCTTTGGGAAGAGCGCGATCACGTCCGCGCCGAGCCGGCCTGCCCGCGCGGGTTTCGGCACCGCCAGGGACATCGCCATCAGAACGCCCGCGGTCACGAGCCTGCGAAAAGTAGCTCCAAACCGCGTCGGAGTCACCCATGATTTCGTGGTCAGTTTCATGTGCTGCTCCTTTCGAAAAGGGCCCGGTGAATTTCTATTTTACGCGCTCTTCGCGCGGGGCGCGTCACCAAGACGCTCCCGCAGCGCAGCGGCCTTCCCGCGCATTGACGTGACGTACGCCGCATCCTTCAGGCCATCGAGGTTGATCTCGACGTTGGCCAATGCTCCGCGCGCGCCCGCGCTGGCCATCAACCGCGCCACTTCTAAGTCTGACCGCATGGATGCGGCAACGATAGCATCCAGTTGTCCGAGACGTTCGAAAAGCGCAACGGCGCGCTCTGCAACCTGCAGTGGCACCTCCGCCGCGGCCTTTGTCGCCTTTTGAATCGCCTCCTCGCGCTGCCGTATTTCCTGCGCGTCCCCTTGCGGCAATCTGAACGCGGCCATCACCGCATCGTACGATGCGGCGTCACGATCGATGGCCTCGGCAAGTTCCTCCGCCGTTTTCCGCATCTCGTCCAGAGCCGCCGAGAGCTGATCGGCAAAGCCAGCTTGCGATTTTTTCTTCCGCGAAAGCGCCGTAACCATCTGCCCCAGCGCAGCCGCCAGCGCTCCCGCAAACGCCGAGACGCTTCCTCCGCCCGGGGTTGCCGCAGGAGCGGCCACTGCATCCAGAAACGGCCGCGCCAATCCGGCGAGTTTCCCAGCTTTCGCCGTTTCCAGGGGCGCGCCGCTCAAAGTGGCCGCAAGCCTATTTTCAAACACTTGCGCGGGAGAGAAGTTCTCCAGTTGCAGGAAAAAATCCGCCGCCATCTCGATCGCTTTTTTCGGCACCAGCCCCACGATTTCGCTCCCCACCGGCATTACGCCGTAGCGCTCGGCCTCGCGCTTCACCATTTCATAGACTCGGTGCATGGGTGTTTGTTCGAAATCGGTGAGGTTGATCGACACTTGCGCCAGGTTGCGTGCTTTCAGCTCCACGCCCATCGATTTCACGTATCGCAGGCCTCCCGAAGAGAAGCGAATCGCTTTTGCGATCTTGTTCGCGACGCCGACATCGGAGGTATTGAGATTCACGTTGTAGGCGATGAGAAACTTGCGCGCGCCGACCACTGTCACGCCGGCGGTCGGATGAAGTTTCGGCTCGCCCACGTCTGGCTGCCGGTCATGGTTCTTCTTCAACTCCTCGCGTAGCCCTTCGAACTGCCCGCGCCGCACATTTTCCAGATTGACGCGGTCCGGCCGCGTCGCCGCCGCTTCGTAAAAAAAAACCGGTATGCGGTAGCGGTTCCAGATTTCGTTGCCCACTCGTTGCGCCAGGGCCACGCAATCCTCAATCGTTATGCCGTCGATCGGAATAAACGGCACAACGTCCGTCGCGCCCACGCGCGGGTGCGCCCCCGTGTGCTTCGTCAGGTCGATCAATTCCATCGCTTTGCCGGTGCCTAGCAGCACGGCCTCGGCCACCGCATCCGGCTCGCCCGCCAGCGTGATTACGCTCCGGTTATGGTCGGCGTCCATCTCGCGGTCCAGCACGTAGACGCCCGGCACACTGCTCATCGCCGCCACGATGGCGTCGACCTTCGCCGCGTCGCGCCCCTCGGAAAAATTTGGCACGCATTCAATCAGTCGTTTCATCGCTCTGGCTTCTTGTCCTGCCGGCCTGGCCAATTGGCGGGAAATTTCGGCTTGCGGTCCGGCAGCGTGGGCCTCTCATAGACGAATCCTTTCTTTTTGCCCTGCGTATCCGAGTTTTGGCCCCCCTGCGACGGCCGTTGCGCAGGTTTCGGCGGCCACTGCGGCCCGATCATCGGCTTCATGCTCGTAGGTACCGGCCCCTTGGCCAACTGCGACGGCGACTTCACGGGCAGCTTGGACTTCTTTTGCTGTTCCGTCTTCGATTTTTCCTTAAAGTAAGATTTCAATTGCCAGGCGAACCACATGAAGCCTCCCACCCATAGGCCCACAACCACGGCGTCATAGGCGTCCAAGCCCCCCGCTTTTCCCAGGATTGCGACCGCAGCTGTCGTCACCGCCAGGAACACATAAAAATATTCTTCGAGGAGCCCCTTCGTCTTCAGTGGTCCGATCTTCGGAAGGCGCAGTCTCCTTACGGGCCTCTTTGAATAGTTAGATTGTGGCCTGTTTGGCGGCATGGATTACGCGACCACGCTTCACGGTCATCCAGCAATGGTTCACACCAAAATAATAGGGAATTTCTCGGTAGTCGGCCACTTCGAATACGGCCAAGTCCGCCTGTTTGCCAACCTCGAGCGAGCCAATCTGTTTTTCCCGCCGCAACGCATAAGCAGAATTGATGGTGGACGCCGTAATTGCTTCCGCGGGTGTCATGCGCAGTTGCGAGCAGGCCAGTGACAGAATCATCGGCATGCTCAGCGTCGGGCTTGTTCCCGGATTGTAGTCGCTGGCCAGCGCAACGATTGCTCCGGCATCGATCAGCGCCCGCGCCGGCGCGTACTTCTTCAGCCCCAGATGAAAATCGCATCCCGGCAGCAGCGTCGCCGCCGTTTTCGATTGACCTAAGGTGTAAATATCGCTCTTGTTCACTTGTTCAAGGTGGTCACAGCTCGCCGCGTCAAGCTCCACGGCGAGCTGCGCCGCGCCCGTTCGCGTCAATTGCTCCGCGTGCAGCCGCGGCGTCATGTTGAATCTCTTCCCCGCTTCAAGAATGGTCTTCGCCTGCCGGCGCGTGAACGCCCCTCGGTCGCAAAACACGTCGCAGAATTCGGCAAGCTTTTGGCTCGCCACCTCCGGCATCACTTTGTCGATGAGCAGCGCCATGTATTTCTCTGCTCCATTCGGTTTGCCGCGAAATTCTGGGGGAACAACGTGGGCGCCAAGGAAAGTCGACACGATCTCCAGCGGCTGTTCCGCCGCCAATTCCTTGTGCAATCTCAGAATCTTCAGCTCACTTGCAATGTCCAGCCCGTACCCGCTCTTTGCTTCGATTGTTGTTGTTCCATGCGCGGCGAATTGCTTTAGTGCCGCGGTCGCTCGCGTCTTCAAGGCATCGGACGTTGTGGCGCGCAGTTTCCGCACCGAATTGAGGATGCCGCCACCCTTGCTTGCAATTTCTTCGTAACTCGCCCCGGCGATTTTCAATTCGTATTCTTCGGCACGGCTCGCCGCATGGATCAGATGCGTATGCGAATCGACGAACCCAGGCAGCGCCACGCGTCCGCCTAAATCCAGTTTCTCCGCCGCGCACGCTTCCGCCAAAGCCTCAACCTGCGCTTGCGCGCCCACCGCCGCGATCGCGCCATCTCGCACGAGCAGCGCGCCGTTTTTCACCAAACCCAAGTTGGAAAGGGAACTGCCGCGGCGGGGAGCGCGCCCGCACAGCGTCAGCAACTGTGATGCGCCGGTGATGAGGAGGGAATCCGCCAAAGCGACGGTATTATGCCTCGCAAGGAGTTGGTTGTCAGTTCGGAGCGCTCGAAGCGGGCTTTCTAGACAAAAACTCACATTCCTCCATCGGAAAGCCAGTTTCAGAGGAGTCAGGGTGTCATCCAAAAATGATGGCCGCAAGCTGACAACCGAGAACTTGCTTCACGACGCGCTGGCAGCCTTTCCGCGATACGCAAGGAGGAACACTTGTTCCACAAACGTCTCGTATGAGGTCGGCGTCGTGTTCGCCGATGATCTGGGTTCCAGCGCCTTCATGTATCCGCTGTCCAGCGCATCGGACATTTCGCAAAGCAAGCTGGCC
>QHYF01000067.1 GCA_003224075.1 Acidobacteriota bacterium | reverse complement strand
TCTTTCGCTTTTGAATCCATGCAGCCGGTCTTTCCTTGCTTGAAGACGATGTCCCGCCCTGCGAACCACCTCATCGAAAAGACTATCCGTGGCTAGCATTCCAATTGCTCATCGTTTTAGCAGGTCGATTGCTTGTCTCCGCAACATTAGTTGAGCCGCCAGGAGTGTGTTTTTAGCAGGAAACTTTCGGAAACCCGCCCGCTATCCCGCACTTGGCACCTTTACGAAGCTCTTAAACGAACTGCCTTTCCCCCATGTCACTCGTCGCCCGGCTATGGCACCGGGAAACGAATGGAGATCGCACGCCAGAGTTTCAAGTGACTGACAACACTGCCCTTTTGTGAAGGCCAGAATTGGCTTGGCGCGTGCCCTTGCATTCTCCAGGTCCTACCCCAGGAAAATTCAGCAGGTCATCCGGGAACGCAAAGCGAATCCTGCTTTCGTAGGTGCGAGTGTAAATGTGTGTTTATGTCTCTTGTCTGGCGGCGTTGCTCATGCTATTACCCGTGGTGTCGCCGCTTCATGCCAAGGCAAAAGATGAGCCAGGCCACGTCGAAGGTCCCTTATGCCGTTTCGTTCGAGCTGCGGCCAGCGAGCTCCAACTTGAAGAGACGGTCCGTGCTCGTTTGCAGGAGGGAGAAGTCTTTCCCACCTTGGATCTAAACGCGCGGTCTCCCTTCCTCTGGGAGAAATCATCTCTTCCAAATAATTCAAATATCCGCGCCGACCGTGAGCTTTTTGAGTCTTCCCTCATCGACTGGTTGTATTTTGAGGATTTAGCCCGTCAACAACAGGTCATCATCCGTGGCCTGCTCTCTCGCTGCGGAAGCAGGCGAGATGAACCGTCAGTGCCCGCCTCCGTTTTCGGGCAGCTCAATGCGTCGCAGCGCGGGACTTTTGTTGCCATAACCCATGCCATGCTGAACACTTCTCTAGTCGATCGAGAACACGGAAAGGAATTGGGGGATGCATTTCAGCTGATCGAAGAATTGCTCGACATTCAAGGCGAGAATCTTGAGCTGCCCAGCGATCACCAGTTTCAGTTGATCGTACGCCTTGCTCCAGGGGCGCTTCAAAAGCTGGAACGCTCGGTTGACTTCGCGAGGGGAGAAAATCATGTCTTCCACAAGGCCTATCCCATTTCCTTCCGCCAGTTCCGTCGGATCGGTTCCCACGGTCAAGAGGCAGGGTTACATATCTCACTTGCTCCGGATAGACGCTTGGCCGAGATACACATCGACTATCGATTTGGCCTTCTGCACTTGGAACCTGCGAATTCTGACGTGCGCGCTCCTGGAAATCATCAGAGGCACGTTGACCGCTGGCCCAAGGTTAAATTTGCAGCGCGGCTCGTGAGAGTGCGGCGAGCTGTGTTGCAGTGACTCCTTCTGGTTTTCGCAGCATTTCACTCAACCGGCTGACGAAGGCGCCCGCGTTTAGTCTTGCTTCGGAAAAAGAACTCTTCGATGCCAGAAAACGATCCCTCAGACATTTCCTCGATTTTCATTCGACAGATGGTTATTCCGTGCTATCTTAACTGTTGGGAATACCCTTGGTCTTTAGGCCGCGGTTCCTGTCAGCATTCTCGTCACTGGTGCAACGTCGGTTTCTCGCCTTAACCTTTTTTTTTGAACGTCTTGTTGCTTTTCCGTCGTCGCGCCTATCAACATCTTTTCGCGCTCTTTGGAATCAAGCACTTACAACCATCAAATTCTGTAACCCATTTGTTTTGATATTCATACAAATTGCCGGAGGTTTACACCCCCCTGGCTCGGTACGCGTAGCAACGGCTCAGTCTGTGGCTGATGCGCAAAATGGGAATTAGAGCGTCTCCACAGCGCTTCTTTCGGCTCTTCTTTCGTTGACGCCCCACGCACAGAACTCTTATAATTAGTGTTTGTCTCAAGCGCATGGAGGACAGATGTACGCCGTCATTCAGACTGGGGGAAAGCAGTATCGCGTCGCGCCGGGCGACACCATCCGCATCGAGCGGGTCATTGGCAAAGTAGGGGAAAAGGTCAATTTTGGCTCCGTCTTGGCCGTCCATACGGACGACAAGAAGGTTTTGCTGGGGTCCGATGCCGGCAAAGCAACCGTGACCGGTAAAATCATCGAGCAGGGGCGCGCCAAAAAGCTCACCGTGCTCAAGTTCAAAAAGACCAATCAGTACAAGATTCAGCGCGGCCATCGGCAGAATTACACCGCCGTTCAGGTCAGCGACATCAAACTCTAGACTTCTCTAACTGCGGTCTTTAGGCCGCGGGCTCTTCTGAAAAGGATTGCGTCATGGCACATAAGAAAGGCGGCGGCTCCTCGACAAACGGCCGCGATTCTCACGGTCAGAGGCTGGGCGTCAAGCGCTTTGGCGGGCAGCTCGTCAACGCAGGCACGATTCTGGTGCGTCAGCGCGGCACCAGGCATCAGGCCGGCGAAAACGTCGGGCGCGGCAGTGACGACACGCTGTACGCAATGGTCACCGGATTTGTGAAGTTTCAGGACAAGTGCCGTCACGGTCGCTTTATCAGTATTCAGCCGTCTGAACAAGTCAAGTCCGTCGCAAACTAACTGCCATTTGCAGGCGCCGATTTCAGTCTGCGCGCTCTGCTTCCGCGGTCCTGCCCCGCTGGACCGCATTTTTCTTTTCAGCCGGGCTATTGTCCGGAAACGCAACTCAGCGGCCCGCCGGGAAAGAATTTCTCAACTTCAGTCCAGGCGCGAGAATCCTGCAGCTCTCAGCCAGAATCACCTTTTAGGAGTGAATCTGGTCGGAGGCAAGAAGTAGCAGTGCGGATAATCGTGGTAGGGGTTTTTCCGTTGCACGACCACGTCGCAATCAAGCGTTGAACTGAGTGGAAAGAAAGTTTTCCCGAGAGTGCGCACAAAACCTAAGCGTGGGGGTGCGCCCTGTCGTAGATTTCCATGAGCTGGCGAATGGAAGCGTGGGTGTACTTCTGGGTGGTGGAGAGGGATTGGTGGCCGAGGAGTTCTTGAATGGCGCGGAGATCGGCGCCATCGGCGAGGAGATGCGTCGCGAAAGCATGACGCAGCGAGTGCGGGTGCAGGTCCCAGTTGACGTTGACGAGGCGAACGTATTTTTTGACGATGCGCCCGACAGAACGCTGCGTGAGGCGCCGCCCCGCATAATTGAGAAAGACCGCTTCTGTTTGCGGGCATTGCTTGCCGCTCGCCCCGTGCGCCTGCTCGAGAAGCTGTTCGCGAAGCGGCCAGTATTTCTCAAGGGCTTCCTGGGCCTTGGCACCGTACGGAACGATGCGTTCCTTGTTACCCTTGCCGCGTACCCGGAGAATGCGTTCTCTTTGCTCGATGTCGGCAAGATCGAGGCCGGTAAGTTCGCTGACGCGCAGGCCCGCAGCATAAAGAAGTTCGAGGAGGGCGCGGTCCCGCCGGAGGAACAAACCTTCTTCCGAGCGAACGGATGGATTTGGACTGTTTCGCGGCCTGCCAGGTGAAGAACTTGCGTGCGACGGGCGTCCTTTGGCGGATGACAGGCGGTCTAGGGCAGGTTGGGCCATCCTAGCAAGCTGATTGAGGAAGCCATTCATCTCTTCTGCAGAAAGCACCGAAGGAATGCGCTTGGGCAACTTCGGCGTGGGAACAAGGCGCGCGGGGCTTTCCTTCAGACGGCCTTCGCGAACGCAGTACTTAAAGAAGGAGCGCAACGCTGCGAGCTTCCGCGCGATGGAACTTTTCTCCAGGCCTTGATCGTGCAGATGCGCAATGAACTCGCGGATCAGTCTGTGCGTGACGCCAGAGAGCGCGGGTGGCCGCGCACCCGGCGGCGAAAGATAAGTCACAAACTGGTCCAGGTCTTTGCCGTAATTCGAAACCGTATGCGGCGAGGAATTCTTCACGGACCGCAGGTATTCGAGATATTTCGCGATGGATTCTTTCATTCGCCGCCACAACTCCGCAAAAAAGCCCAGATACAGTATAGGCGCGTACGAATCTGCGGATAGAAGAATCGCGCCCCTGTTTCTGTAGATGCGGGTGAATCAGGACTTGGCTGCCACGGGCACCGGAGCTTCTTCCAGCTGTGTTTGTGGCTGGGCTTCTGGGACAAGTTGCTCCCAATCGCAGCCTTCCTTGAGGCAGGCGCGGACGGCGCCGATCTTGGTTTTCTTTTCGACGATGAAGGGCGCGCCGCACTTGGGACATGGTTCCGCGATTGGCATGTGCGGCGTGGTAAAGTCGCAATCCGGATAGCGCGAGCAACCGTAGAAGACGCGTGGGCGTCCCCGGCCACCTTTCCCAGCGCTGCCGCGGCGCACGAATTCGCCTTCATTGCACTTCGGACATTTGATCCCCAGGGTGATCGGGCGCGTGTACTTGCACTTCGGATAGCCGGAGCAGCCAATGAATTCGCCATACCGGCCGTGCTTTTTCACCAGGCCTTTGCCGCACAGCGCGCACTTTTCATCGAGTGGTTCGTCGGGCTTGCGCGCCTTGCGGGTGCCTTCCACGAGGCGGCGCGTGGTCTTGCAATCCGGGTAGCCCGTGCAGGCGAGGAACGGACCGAAGCGCCCGCGCTTGATGGCCATCTCCCTGCCGCAGTTCTCGCAGTATTCGACGGTGTTTTCGCTCTCCACTTCTTCGCCGCCAAGTTCCGGGGAAAGATCCTGGATGAAATCGCAGTCCGGGTACCGCGAGCAGCCATAAAAGAAGCCATGCCGGCTGATGCGCTCCAACAGCTCGCCCTGGCCGCACTTCTCGCACTTCTTTCCGGTGGGAATGCCCGCTTTGTAGGAGAGCATCTCGCCGCCTGCTCTATCGAGGTCCACCTCAAATTTTTCCCAAAAGTCCTTCACGGCCGCGCGCCACGGCAGCTTGCCTTCTTCGATTTCGTCGAGCTCCTCCTCAAGCCGTGCGGTGAAGGTGAGGTCGAAAATGTCCTCGAAACTCTTCACCAGCAGCATGCTGACGCGCTCACCGAGCATGGTGGGCGTAAAGCGGCCCTGATCTTTCTTGACGTACTCGCGCTCAACAATCGTCGAGATGATCGAGGCATAGGTCGACGGGCGCCCGATGCCCTTTTCCTCGAGTTCTTTCACAAGCGTCGCTTCCGTGTAGCGCGGCGGGGGCTCGGTAAAGTGCTGGTCGGGACGAATCTGGTCGAGCCGCAGCGCCTGGCCCTCCGTCACGGGCGGAAGCGTTTTGCCCTCACCTTCCTCGTCCTTCTCTTCGTCTTCGCGGTCCGCGTTCGACGCGGGAAGCTGGTACACGCGGAGGTAGCCGTCGAATTTCTGTACCGAGCCGGTGGCGCGGAAGGTGTAATCCCCCACGTTGATGTCGATGGTCGTCTGATCGAAAACTGCCGGGAGCATCTGCGAGGCGACAAAGCGCTGCCAGATGAGTTGATAGAGCTTGAAGAGATCGTCATCCAGATACTTGCTAACGTCTTCCGGCGTACGCGCGGCGTCGGTCGGACGGACCGCTTCGTGCGCTTCCTGGGCGTCTTTCTTGGATTTGTAATAGTTGGGCTTTTCCGGAAGATAATTTGCGCCAAAGCGGTCGGGGATAAGTTCGCGGACTTGCGCCAGGGCGTCACTCGAAACATGCACGGAGTCCGTGCGCATGTAGGTGATCAGCGCGACGGAACCTTCGTCACCCAGTTCCACGCCTTCATACAATCGCTGAGCAAGCGCCATGGTGCGCTTCGCCGTATATCGCAGCCGGTTGTAAGCAGCCTGCTGTAGTTTCGAGGTGGTGAAAGGCGGAGGTGGGTTCCGCTTCTTTTCTTTTTGCACGACCGTGGCGACCTGCCACTCGGTCTTGCTGACCGCGGCCACGATCTTTTCCGCCGCTTCCTGGTTCGAAACCTCGATATCCTCGCCCTTATACTTGAAGAGCTTGGCCTCGAAGATCGGCGGCTCGCCGGCATCCAGCATGGCGTGGATGGTCCAGTATTCCTGCGGAACAAAAGCGCGAATCTCCTGCTCGCGCTCGACGATCAGCCGCAGCGCCACCGTCTGAACGCGTCCGGCGGAAAGACCGCGGCGCACTTTGTCCCACAGAAGCGGCGAAATCTTGTACCCGACCAGCCGGTCCAGCACGCGCCGCGCTTGCTGGGCCTCGACAAGATTGGTGTCTATCTCTCCAGGCTTCTCAAAAGCCGCTCGAATCGCTTTGGGAGTAATCTCATTGAAGGTGACGCGGAAAATCTTTTTGGGATCCACCGCGCGAAATTCCACTTTCTTGGTTTTTTTCTTCACCTCGGGCGTCTTCTTATCTCCATCTTGAGCTTCAGCGGTCTTCTTCTCTTCGTCCTCCGGGATCACAAATCTCTTCGGCTTGGAGAGCACCTGCGCCAGGTGGGCACAGATGGCTTCGCCCTCGCGATCCGGGTCGCCCGCCAGATAGACGGCTGGGGCGTCGCTCGCCGCCGATCTCAAGTCCTCGATAATCTTTTTCTTGCCCGGGATGATCTCCAGCTTGGGCTCGAAGATATTGTCGTCACTGACCGGCTGCCGCTTGAGGGATTTCTCCGCTGCTTTGCCCCTGGCTTTGGACTTAGCCTTTTTCTTGCGCTTGCCGTTTTCCTCGCCGGGCAAAAGGACGCCCAGCGTCTTCTTCGGCAGGTCCATGACGTGGCCGAGAGACGCCTTGACGGTGTAGTCGCGTCCCAGATACTTATTGATCGTTTTCGCCTTTGCGGGCGATTCGACAATTACCAGCGAACGAGCCATGTTGCTTTTGTAACTCCGTAGGGCGCTGCAGGAACGGCAGTCCGCACAGCGTGTGTCCTTCTCGCTACCTTATGCTTGTCATCTCAAGCCGGGCGGGACCAACAATCAGATGCGGCGATTGGCCTTGCGGGCACGTTTTGAGCTATTTGATGCCGCCTGAGGGCCGGCGATGCAAACCCCCTATATGCCTCTACAGCAAGACCTTGCTGAACTGTTTGCCTGGCAACTGCCGGATGATGCCTTTCATTTCCAAGTCAAAAAGCGTGGCCAGAACTTCCGAAGAGTTCAAGCCGGAGCGCTCCACGATATCGTCAATGGGTACCGGCTCGTCGGCGCTGAGCAGTTCATAGAGTTTCTTCTCCGAGCCATTCAGCGAGGCAGCAGCCAATAGATTCCGCTGCTCCGCCTCGGGTTGCTCCGCCTGCACCAACGCGGCGCGAACCGGCGTCGGAAGCTCTTCGATCACGTCTTCCGCGCAGGTGACAAGCTTCGCCCCCTGCTTAATCAGTTGATTCGGGGCAAAGCTCACGGTTTGTGTGGCGTTTCCCGGCACGCCGAAGACTTCCCTGCCGAACTCCATCGCCAGGCGGGCGGTTATCAGCGAGCCGCTGTATTGCGCGCCTTCCACCACCACCACGCCCAGCGGGATGCCTGCGACGATGCGGTTGCGCACGGGAAAATTTTCCGGTGCGGGATGCGAGCGCAAAGGAAATTCACTAATGATGGCGCCGCGCTCCAGTACTTTTTCGTAGAGTTTCTTGTTTTCTTTGGGATAGCAGACGTCAATGCCCGTCCCGAGAACCCCAATGGCGCGGCCATGGGCATCCATCGCTCCCTGATGCCCTATGGCGTCGATGCCGCGGGCCAAGCCGCTGAGGATGACCAGTCCGCGGGCCGCCAGGTCGTGGCCGAGCCGCTGGGCCATTTGCGTGCCGTAAAGCGTCGGGCGACGCGTGCCCACGATGCTGACACTGGGCAAGTTCAGAACTTGTGGATCGCCTCGGACATAAAGCAGGACCGGCGGGTCGTAAATCTGCAGAAGTGCCTGCGGATACTCCGGCTCCGTCCAGTTGAGCAGAGAACAGCCCGCGATCTTTCGAACGCCCGCCAACTCCTTCTCGGCGCGCTTGAAGGCCTCTTTTCTGACGATGGCCTGGGCAACCTGGTCGGAGAGATGGCAAGATTCAAGATCGGCCAGCGAAGCGCGGAAGACGCCGTCCGGCGAGTCAAACCGGCGCAGCACGCGAGCAGACAAACGGGCAGCCAAGCCGGGTGTGAGCGCCAGCGCGAGCCAGGAGAGGGAAGCGTCCAGCTGCATCGCGAGGCGAGCCTAGTTGTACGGTAATCTACTTGTCAAGTAGTCCGTGAGGAACTTTCGCAGCCAGCCCGCGCGGGGTTAAAAACAGAAGACGGAAAAAGCTTGGGCTCAGACGCCTTCGCGCAAGATTCAGGCAGTTGGGTCGCGGCGGAATACTTCCCTTGCGGTTTCGGCGAGCGAATTTAACCTCTGGGCTGCGCCGTATCCTCTTGAAGAACGGAATCAAATGTCTTGACGAGGAGATCCGCATCGGTTTCGGTGAACACTAGCGGCGGGCGCAACTTGATGACGTCGTGATGTGGCCCATCGGTGCCTGTCAGAATGCCGCACTCGCGCAGACGATTGACCACGTACGCCGCCTGCCGGGGCGCGGCCTCGCGAGTGTCGCGATCGAGCACCAGGTCAACCCCGAGAAACAGTCCCGAGCCCCGCACATCGCCGATCAGTGCGTGTTGCCCCTGCAACGCCTTCAAGCCGTTCATAAGATAGGTGCCCACGCGCAATGCGCGCTGCTGCAACTGCTCTTCCTCGAGCACGTCCAGAACGGCAAGACCCGCCGCACAAGCCACCGGATTCCCGCCAAAGGTGGTGAAGAATTCCATTCCGTTGTCGAATGAATTGGCGATTTCCGGCGTAGTGACGACTGCCGCCAACGGAAATCCGTTTCCGATCGGTTTGCCGAGAACGACGATATCCGGCACCACTCCCTGCGTTTCGAATCCCCAGAAGTGCGTGCCCAGGCGCCCAAATCCCACCTGCACTTCATCGGCAATGCACACGGCCCCAGCCGTCCGGACGTGGCGATAGACTTCCTCAAGATAACCCTGCGGAAAAACAATTTGCCCGCCGACGCTGGGCAAAGTCTCCGCGATGTACGCGGCAACGCCACGGCCTTCGGCGCGCGTTCGCTCGAGAATTTCCTCCACATGCCGCGCGTACTTCGCGCCCGCTTGTCCGTCGTCCCGGCGATAAAGCCCGCGGTAATCATCTGCCAGCGGCGCCACGTGCACCCAGGGCTTCTTCCCACGGCCCCCCGGTCCGTCGAATTTATACGGGCTGATGTCTACAAGTGTGCTGGTGTGCCCGTGGTAGGCGTGCTCCAGAACGATGACATCTTCTCGCCCCGTGTGTGCGCGCGCCAGCCGCAGCGCCAGTTCATTGGCCTCGCTGCCCGAGTTGACGAAGTAGCAGACGCGCAGCGGCTCTGGCAGCAGCCGCGTCAGCCGTTCGGCATAACGGTTCACATTGTCGTGCAAGTAGCGCGTGTTGGTGTTGAGCAGCGCAAGCTGCTCCTGCACGGCTTCGACGACGCGCGGGTGACTGTGCCCTACCAGCGGCACGTTGTTGTAGACGTCGAGGTACGCCCGCCCCGTATCGTCATAGAGATACTGCATCCACCCGCTCACGATTTTCAGCGGACGCTCGTAGGAGATGCTGACGTTTTTTCCCAGCAGCGCGCGCCGCGTCGCAAGGGTCTCGCTAAAATCCGGTTCTTTCGCCGGAAAGCGATCTGCCGGAATTCCGAGCAGCAGATTCGGGTCAGGCGACAATGCGGTCCACACTGCGCGCTGCGAAGCATAAGCCACGCCGGGGAAATCGGCGCCCAGCTCAAGCAAATCGAGAATAATCTGAAAGTGCACGTGCGGCGCCCAGCCGCCGTTCTCCGACGTCACACCGACGCGCGCAAACTTTTCTCCCCGCGCAATGCGCTGGCCAACTTTAAGACCGCTGAGAGTGTCCTTTGTCAAATGACCGTAGAGCGTGAAGAATTCCTCGCCATCGCCAGTCTCGTGTCGCAGGATCACCAGCGGTCCGTAGTCCAGCGGAGCAGAGTTATTCGCAAGGATGTGGACCGCGCTGTCCAGCGGCGCGCGAAGCGGCGTGCCGGGCTCCACAAATAAATCTATCCCGAGATGAATTGTCCGCCGCTCGTCTGTGGGATTCCCGCTCGCCCCAAACAGCCGCGAAGTGTAAACCAGCCGCGCCTCGTCATACCGTCCAATTCCGGCCACCGCGCCAGCGCGTTTTATCTCATGAAATATTCTCTCCGTGACCGCTGGCGTTACCGAAGCACTTGGATCGGCGCCGAGAAACGTGCCGCCGGCGCTCAGGTCAAACACCACGGTCGGCGCAGTCCGCGGATCGCTT
Source organism: Acidobacteriota bacterium (assembly GCA_003224075.1). GTDB lineage: Bacteria > Acidobacteriota > Terriglobia > Acidiferrales > UBA7541 > Acidiferrum. The sequence continues at coordinate 2,117 of QHYF01000067.1, read as the reverse complement.
TCCAGTATCGATGAAGCGCAACCGCCGTTCGCCTCCAGCCACCGCTTGATCTTTTCAGCGTGCGGCACAGGCGGCAGCCCACAAGCCGCGCGAAACGTGTAGTGCGCAAAGCGCGGATGAATTTTTCCCAGCCGCTCGAGCGCCTCCCATGCCGGTGCCTCGCTCACCGTGACGTAGGGATCGTCCGGCTTCACCGTCTTGCGATGCGCGGAATTGGTCACGCTTACGGCCAGCCGCGCCCCGATCAACGCATACAAGACCGACAGCTCCAGCTCGTCGAGCGGAAACGCTCCGTGATAACCCGTCACGATCGCTGCGGCCGCCGGCAAGGGATCCCTCTCCCCAAGAATGGCGTAAGCCGCGGCAATCGCCGGCTCCGACGCGATCAATCCATGATGCATGTCGCCGAAGTCGATCACACTTGCCACTTTGCGCGGCAGCGGCCACGGCTCGCTCACCAGCACATTGTGGTCGTTGGCATCCCCGTAGATCACGCCGCGCCGCAGCCGCGGCAAAACCGGAACAACTTCCGTCTCGTGAAGCGCCAGGAATCTTTCCACCAGCGCCCGCTGCTTTGCATCCGCAACATGCTGAAGAATGCCCTTTATCCACGCGGCCCGCGAAGAATCCCACTTCAATTCCCGGTGCGCTGCCGGATGCGAAAAGGTTTGCAGCGCGGCATCCATCTCGCCCAGAAACCGCCCAATGTCGCCGAGGAGCTCCGGCGAGTGCGGGCGCACTTCCGCGAGAACTCGTCCATCCACGAAAGTCAGCAGCCACACGAGGCGCGCGGAACCCTCCGCCCCAGGGATGGATGCAAAAAGTTCACCTTTCAGGTTGTGCACGATGCGTGGCAAGGATAAATGTGGTGCGCGCTCCGCCAGGTGCACCAGCGCCCGGCATTGCATATCAATGAAGGACTGCTCCCGCGCCGGGTGCATCACCTTCAGCACATAGGCGCGCGAATCGCTTGTCCTGAGATGAAAATTGTCGTCGTACTCGCCGGGAAGCGCCTGCGCCGAAGCCTCCAGCCCGTACAGTTCGCGAGCCACGCGAACGGCTTCCGCCTCGGTCACAGGCTGAGCTACGCGCACCTCCAGCAGCATGCGTCAAATCTTATCCGCATCGCCGCGCGTGCGTCCATTCCGGATGGCAGATGACTTGCCCCGCCGCCCTTCCCCGCAGCGTTCTCGCCTCTTACAGCGTCTCTTTATCCCGCGACGACTCTCGAACGGATATTGGTCCATTCACCGTGGATAGCCGGATCATCGCCGGCATGCTGCCATACTCGATGCGCCGGTGTTCATCGTCCCACGTCTTGCGCGCACTGTCGCAAATGCTCGCCTGGCAGCTCATCGGCGCGTAGTTCCGCGATTCGACCATGAAACTCGATTGATAGCCGGACGGCACGAGCAACGTCACAGGCCCGTTCTGCGCATCAGCCGTCAACCCCGTGCCGCTCCAGGTTGTCCCTTTTAGTGCCACGGAAATAGGCCCGTTTTCCGTATGCACTCGCACGTTTCCGCTGATGCCGCTCAGGCTGATCGGACCGTTCACCGCCGTGATTTCCGCGTCTGCCCTGTTCGCCCTCGGGTTTACCAGAGCACGAGCGGCGTGGCATCACCACTCCGTGAGCATCTCGGACGGCCACAAGCAGCCGATCACCGATTGCTCCGATCTGCATATCCGCTTTGACGACCGGGACGCCGTGGTGCGCTCCGAGGAGCGCAGCTTGACGAAGACCGAAGCTCCCGTGCTGCGGGTTCACCCGCATGCCAACGGGGGTGTGCAGGTCTCCGGCTGGGACAAGGACAACTATTCCGTGACGGCGTGCAAAGCCGCCGCGGGCCCGGAGGATGCGGCGGAGCGAATTCTTTCGCAGATCACCATGTCCATTGAAAACGGCAGGATCTCGACGAAAGGTCCTGCGGATGACGATGAATGGACGGTTTACCTGCTGATTCGAGCGCCGAAATCCGCGTCCGTCGAACTCGATACGGAGAACGGGCCGATGTCTTTTTATGACGTGGATGGCAAGCTGACCGCACGCGCGCATAACGGGCCGATCAGCCTGAAGAATTTTTCAGGCGACGCGGAAATCACGGCGGTGAACGGTC
>QHYF01000066.1:7755-9974 GCA_003224075.1 Acidobacteriota bacterium | reverse complement strand
ATCGGCCGTATCCAGGGTCGCCAGTTTGCCGTACTGTTGCCCCAGGGCGGCGCCGTTCTCTGCATTCAAGGCCCTGCGGAGAACTCCGCGGCCAGAGATCGCACCGCTGGCATGCAAGAAACCAAGCCGGTGAATATTCATGTCACCTTGCTGCGCGCGCAGTGGACCGAAGAAAGTTCTCAGCGCGCCGTCCGGTCCTGGCTCAAACTAAGTACCTCCCAGAGAGCGGCCATTGATCTGATCGGCGCACAAGATGATTCGATGGCCCTTGGCGCCAGGAAAGCCTTCGAAGAATTGACCAACGAATCCGACCGTGAACGATGGCTCAGGTTGCCGTTCACAGGTTGCGACGGCTTACCCAAGACCGGCCAGGCCTGGGTACGCAGCGGACTCCTGGCCGCAACCATTTTTGTTCCCCCCAATGCGGGGCAAGCAGTTGAGATGCTTTTTCATGCCATGCAACTAGGAAAGCCGCTCCCCGAGCGCGCCCTGACTGTCCCCGTCTCTATCCCCCCTCTGGAGGAATTGAAACGGCGCTAAAGAGCTCTGCATAAATTAGGTTGATAGATCGGCTGAAAAGAGAGAACCCGGGCCATGTCAACTTAATTTACATGGATCTATGCAGAACACTCCACTCCTCGGGAAGTCATTAGAAAAACGATTTTCAATGCTTGTTTGGATGTCATACAGGCGTATAATGCGGCGGAAACGCTGGTGCTTACTTCCTTGCTGCGTTCGCCGAGGAGACGCGCGTGAAGAAACGACCCAAAAACTCCGCCATGGGCCGGAGGCACTTTCTCGCCGCCACCACCACCCTGCTGGCGGCCGCCGTCCCGGGCGGCGCGACCATCGCCAACGCGCCTGATTCCCCGCTCCGAGCCAGTTCACGCGAGCCCGTGCCCGCTGCTGGGAACTTACGCAAGATTCCTATTGGCGTTTTCGACCCGGTCTACGAACATCTCTCCCTCGACGCCATGCTTGATAAGGTCAGCGCCCTGGGTCTCGAAGCCATGGAGATCGGCACCGGCGGCTACCCGAATAATCGTCATTGCCCTCTCGACGAGCTCATCGCCGACCGCGCTAAGGCCAAAGCATGGCAGAAAAAATTCGAAGACCGCGGGATTCGCGTCGCCACTTTGAGTTGCCACGGCAATCCTCTTCATCCCGATCCAAAGCACGCTAAGAAGGACATCGACACTTTCCGCAACACCGTGCTTCTCGCGGAAATTCTCGGTGTCAAAGTCATTGTCGGCTTTTCGGGCTGCCCGGGCGGCACTTCCCAGGACACCCAGCCGAATTGGATCACCTACCGCTGGCCTCCCGAATATGCCCAGATGCAGGATTGGCAATGGAAAGAAAAAGTGATTCCGTTCTGGAAGGAACAGGCAAAATATGCGCGTGAACACGGCGTCAAGCGCCTCGCCTTCGAAATGCATCCCAACTTTGTCGTCTATAACCCGCGCACGTTGTTGAAACTTCGCGAAGCCGTCGGCGAAGAAATCGGCGCAAACTGCGACCTCAGCCACCTCTTCTGGCAAGGCTGCGATCCCGTCGAAGTCATCCACTTCCTTGGCAAGCAGGGCGCCATTTTCCACGCCCACATGAAGGACACGGTCTTCTTTCCCGAGAACCTCAACAGGTTTGGCGTCCTCAACTTTGCCTTTGAAACCAACGAACTCGATCTGGCATCGGAAACCTTCCGCGCCGTCGGCTATGGTCACAGCGCCAGCCTTTGGAAGTCCGTCGTCAAGGCCTATATGGATGTCGGCTTCGAAGGCATCCTCAGCATCGAGAATGAGGATCCTATTCTCGCGGGCGAAGTCGGCGTCGAACGCGCCGCTTACGTTTTGAAAAATGTGCGCAACGAATTGCTGGGTGCCTGAGATGCGCCGCCGCGAATTTGTTGGCGCCTGTCTCGGCGCGGCGTTGACCAGCGCCGCACCAAGCCCCTCATTCGAATCGCGCGCTCCGGCAGCGGCGGAAGCGGATGCCGCGCCCTTCTCCATTTCTGTGATGCTCTGGACCGTTTACCGCGATCTGCCATTTCCGCAGCGCCTGCAAAAAGTGAGCGAAGCCGGCTATCGCGCCGTTGAACTCGTTGGTGAATACAAGAATTGGACGAAAGACGATTTCGCTTCCGCGCGCCGGACGAAACGCGAGCTTAACCTCGAATTTGACGCCACCGCTGGCGTCTGGCACGCGTTAGCGGATCCCGCCGA
>QHYF01000066.1:0-7730 GCA_003224075.1 Acidobacteriota bacterium | reverse complement strand
TCCCGAGCAAATGCGCGCCAACTGTATCGAAACCCTGAAGCGCGGCGGGGAAATCGCCGCGCAGAACAACATCGAGCTCCTCATTGAGAACATCGATCCCGAAGAGAACCCCAAGTACTTCCTCACTTCTTCGGCGGAAGGTTTTGAAATTGTTCGTGCCGTCGCCAATCCGCACGTCAAGTTCCTCTATGACTTTTTTCATGAACAGATCGCTGAAGGCAATTTGATCGCCAAGCTCGAAAAGAACATCGATCTCGTCGGCCTGGTCCATGTCGCGGACGTGCCTGGACGTCACGAGCCCGGGACTGGCGAAATCAATTATTCCAATATCTTTCGCAAACTCGGCGATCTCGGGTATTCCCGCTTTGTCGCCATGGAATTTGTGCCCAAGGGCGAACCGGCCTCCGCTCTTCGCGCCGCCCGCGAGATGGCTTTGAAATCCGGCCGCCCCGAGCGAAAATCATCCATCAATACAATTAGCCCAGGGAGGATTCATGCAACGGCGTGATGCTTTGAAATTGCTCCTGGCCGGTGGCGTTTTGCCGGCGTTTACACCGGATCTTTTCGCCTTTTTCCAGGGAGCGCACCCCGCTTCCGGATACACGCTCCACACTCTGAACGCTCATCAGAACGACACTGTCGTCGCCATGATCGATCAGATCATTCCCGCCACGGACACCCCCGGCGCCAAAGCCGCGCGTGTGAATGAATTTATTGACGTCATCCTCACCGAATGGGCCACCGGCAGCGAGCGCGAAAACTTTCTCAATGGCCTCGCCGATGTCGACAAGCAAAGCAACGATCTTTTCGCGAAAGATTTTGCCGCCGCTTCTCCCGCGCAGCAGCTCACCCTTCTCCGCGCCATGGACGATGCCTCGATGAGTGCCCGCCGCAATCGCCCCACGCGCCACGGCAACACTGTCCCTGAGGAGAGAGACAAGCAGCTCGAAGGTGATTTCTGGGAGGTCTTCAAGGGAATTACTCTCCACGGCTACTACACTTCCGAAATCGGTTTCACCCAGGAATTGAATCTCCAGATCATTCCCGGGGCTCATCATGGTTGTGTTCCGGTGCCCGCCGGGAGAAAGGCATAAGGAAGATTCGAATGGCAGCCAATACCTTTGACGCGGTCATTGTTGGCTCAGGCATCACCGGCGGCTGGGCGGCGAAAGAACTCACCGAAAAAGGCCTGAACACTCTCGTCCTCGAAGCGGGACGCAGCATCGTTCCGGAGCGTGATTATGTCGAGCATGTTCCCGTCTGGGAGCTCAAATACCGCGGCTGGGACAATCGCGCCGAGCGCGAGCGCACCCAGCGCGTTCAGCGCGAATGTTATTACGCCTGCGATGAATACTCCCACCAGTTCTTCGTCAGCGATGCGGACAATCCCTACTCTTTCGATCCCGGAAAGCATTTTTCCTGGATTCGCGGCCGCCAGGTCGGCGGAAAATCCATCACTTGGGGACGCCAAAGCTATCGCTGGAGCGATCTCGACTTTGAAGCCAACTTGAAAGAGAGCATCGGCGTGGATTGGCCCATCCGCTATGCGGACATCGCGCCTTGGTACGACTACGTCGAGGAATTTGCCGGCATCAGCGGCCAGGCCGAACGCTTGCCCCAGCTTCCCGACGGAAAATTTCTCCCGCCCATGGAAATGACTTGCGTCGAACTCGACCTCCGCGACGCCATCGCCAAGAATTTCGACGACCGCATCTTGACCATCGGCCGGTCCGCCGTGCTTACCCAGGTCCACAAGGGCCGCGCCGCCTGCCACTACTGCGGCGTGTGTCACCGTGGCTGCATCACGCAGTCCTATTTCAGCAGCTTGAACTCAACGCTTCCCGCCGCGCAAAAAACCGGCCGCCTCACCATTCGTCCTTACAGTGTCGTTCACAGTCTCGTTTTCGATCCCAAGACTCGCCGCGTCAGCGGCGTTCGCGTCATTGATGCGCAATCCAAAAACGCCCTCGAATTCAAGGGCCGCCTCTTTTTCCTTTGCGCTTCCACTCTCGAGTCCAGCCGCATTCTTCTCAATTCCGCGACCCCGGAATTCCCTTCTGGACTTGCCAACTCGAGCGGTGAGCTCGGCCACAATCTCATGGATCACCACATGGGCAGCGGCGCGAGCGGCACGATGCCCGGCCATGAGGACAAAATGCCTTTCGGCAACCGCCCCAATGGCATCTACATCCCGCGTTTCCGCAACGTCAAATCCAAACACAAAGACTTCCTTCGCGGCTACGGCTATCAGGGTGGCGGCAGCCGCGACGGCTGGTCCCGCGGCATGTGGATGACTGGCCTCGGCGCGGAATTCAAGAACGCTTTGAAGATGCCCGGCCCCTGGCGTATGGGAATGGGCGGCTTTGGCGAATGCTTGCCAAATCACGGCAACTATGTCGAAATCGACAAGGACAAGCTCGATGCCTGGGGTATTCCCACGCTGAAAATTCACTGTGACTGGAGCGAAAACGAGCGCGCCATGTCCAGGGACATCGCCGTTCAAGCCGCGGAAATGCTCGCCACCGCGGGCGCCAAGGACATTTACGTGTTCCAGGAGATCACTCCGCCGGGGCTGGCGATCCACGAAATGGGCACCGCGCGCATGGGCCGCGATCCAAAATCTTCCGTGCTCAACGAACACAATCAGGCCCACGACGCAAAGAATCTTTTCATGACCGACGGCGCTTGCATGACCTCTTCTTCCTGCGTCAATCCGTCTCTTACTTACATGGCGCTTACCGCACGCGCCTGCGATTTTGCGGTTTCCGAAATGAAAAAGAATAATCTGTAGGGAGAAACTTCAGGAATGCCACAGGTCATTCGTTCCCCCAAGCAGTACGACGTTTGCATCATTGGCTCCGGCGCCGGCGGCGGCATGGCCGCATACATTCTCACCAAAGGCGGCCTCAACTGCGCTCTGCTCGAAGCCGGCCCGAATCTCAATCCCGAAAAAGATTTCAAGATGTGGACGTGGCCCTACGAGCTGCCGCACCGCGGCGCAGGCGTCGGCGGCACGGCCCGCGAAAACTTTAGCGAATTCCTCGCTCCCAACGGCGCTTGGTCCATTGACGGCGAGCCCTACGTTTCCGCCCCCGGCTCGAATTTCCAGTGGTTCCGCTCGCGCATCGTCGGCGGCCGCACCAATCACTGGGGCCGCATCGCCTTGCGCTTTGCTCCCATTGACTTCAAATCCGGCACGCGCGACGGCCTCGGTGACGATTGGCCTATCACTTACGACGACCTCGCCCCGTATTACGACAAAGTGGAATCCTACATCGGCGTCTTCGGCACAAAGGAAAACGTCTCGAGCGCCCCCGACGGCGTCTTTCTCCCTCCGCCCAAGCCCCGCTGCACCGAATTGATGGTCAAGAAAGCTTGCGACAAGCTCAACATCATCTGCATCCCCGCGCGCCTTGCCATCCTGACTCGTGCGCTCAACGGTCGCTTGCCTTGCCATTATTGCGGCCAGTGCGGCCGCGGCTGCGTCACCGCTTCCAATTTCAGCTCCAGCCAGGTCTTGCTTCCTCCCGCTCTGCAAACTGGGAAGCTCACGCTGATCACCGGCGCCATGGCCCGCGAAATTCTCGTCAACAAAGACGGTAAAGCCGAAGCCGTCTCCTACATCGACAAAGCCATTCGCTCCGAAAAACGCGTCAACGCTCGCGCCGTCGTCCTTGCCGCCAGCGCCTGTGAATCCGCGCGCCTCCTGCTGAACTCCAAATCCTCGGCCTTTCCGAACGGTCTCGCCAACTCTTCCGGCACCGTCGGCCGGTATCTCACCGATTCTGTTGGCAGCGATGGTCGCGGCGTCTTTCCCCAGCTTGAAAAAATGCCACGCCACAATCACGACGGCACCGGCGGAATGCACCTGTACATTCCCTGGTGGAAATTCGATCGCAAGAACGATTTCCCGCGCGGCTACCATATCGAAATCGGTGGCGGCTACCACATGCCCGAAGTCGGCATGTTTAACGGGCTTTGCCGCGACGAAGAAGGCTACGGCCTCAAGCTCAAGCAGCGCGCCCGCCAGGTCTATGGCACCTCAATCGGTTTCTCCGGCCGCGGCGAAATGCTCCCGAATCCCGACACCTACTGCGAGATCGATCCCGAAGTGGTGGATCAATGGGGCATTCCCGTGCTTCGTTTCCATTTCAAGTGGACGGATTACGAGCTCCTCCAGGCCAAGGACATGCAGGACACCTTTCGCTCCATCGTCGAAACCATGGGTGGGGAATACAAAACCAAAACCTCCATCCACGGCGAATACCCGTTCGGCATCGAACCCGGCGGGAAAATCATTCACGAAGTTGGCACTGCGCGCATGGGCGCCGACCCGAAAACTTCCGTTCTCAACGGTTTCTGCCAGGCCCACGATGTGAAAAATCTTTTTGTCGCCGATGGCGCGCCGCTCGTCACCAATCCCGATAAAAATCCCACGCTCACCATCATGGCTCTGTCTTGGCGCGCCTCCGAATATCTGCTCGACGAAGCCAGGAAAGGGAATTTGTAGACCCAGGGCCTTAGCCCTGCTCTTTTTTATGAGGAACGCCAATGGCTAACGAATCCATCTCCCGCCGCGACATCCTGCGCACTCTCGCCGTCACCGCCGCCGGCGGCTCCGTCCTCCAGGTCATTCCCGCGGAGGCCGCCGCCTACGTCCACCAAGTGGTGCGCAAGGAAAAGGCCGCCGCCCCGGCAGGGAAGTACACGCCCAAATATTTTTCCGCGCCGCAATACGCCGCGCTGATCGCTCTCTGCGACGCCATCATCCCGAAGGACGACAAATCCGGCGGCGCCGTCGAAGCCGGTGCGCCGGAATTCATCGATCTCCTCACCAGCGAAAACGAAAAGTATCAGCTCCGGCTCGGCGGTGGCCTCTTCTGGCTCGATGGTTTCTGCTCCGACCGCTACGGCAAAGTTTTCCTCGAATGCGCTCCCGAGCAAAAGAAAGGGGTCCTCGACCTCATCGCCTTCCGAAAAAACGCCAAACAGGATTCCGCTCTCAGCCAGGGCGTCGCCTTCTTCGCCTTTCTGCGACGCCTCACCTGCGACGGCTACTACACCAGCAAAATCGGCGTCGCCGACCTCGGCTACATCGGCAACACCTCCCTCCACGAATTCCCCGGCTGCCCGCCTCTGCCGGATTGAGGCGAGTGACCAGAGATCGGCGATCTGAGACCGGCGGTCTGCGTAGGAGGTCCCGGTTAGGGTCAGTTGGCGCGGGTGGCAAGCTGGCGATCCAGGCTCATGGAGAGACTCTGGTCAAGAACCACTGCGGCGTAACGCGAGCAGATCTGCATTTCGCCTTTTGCCCAAGAGGAAACAGAGGGGAATTTCGCTCGGAATGCTTGCTCGAGTCTCGCGACGGCACGATAGTAGACCGATACTTCTCTCAACCAAGGGCTTGTCTTTTTTAGATCAGGGGACAATTCATGGCAAAGACCCATGAGCGTGCTGAAATCGCCTGCGCCAACCGTCGCGCCATCAATTCCAGCCGTCAACTGCAATGACTCAGACAGGGGCTGATTGGCGGTAGTTAGCCAAATGGCGCGCCATTGCAAGATTCCGAATCTCACGAGGGCGAACCCGGCGAACACGAGTATGAAAAGCGAGACCATTCTTTGCTCCACGTAAGCTTCCCAGGATCGCTTGACGCCGCCAATGGAGCACGAGTACCAACCAGATAGGACTCTTGGCCACGTTTTGCCTCCTGCAAATTATTCAGTATAGGGAGGTTACTGGCTCATCGAGACGTTGGATCAGTTCAAAATCGATTCCCATTTTGGGGCATAACGAACTTGTAATAATAAAATGGAAGATTCTTGACCGGGAAACTTCGTCCGAGTAACTTGATTGAATTGGGAATGTTGCCCCCACTTCCACCCCATGATCGCCCCTCAAGTCCATCACGTTCAAGCTTCCGTAGATACGCGAACCCAAGACCTCGCACTAGAACTTCAGCGAATTGAGAAGCGCGATTGGTGGATCTGGATCTACACGGTCTTTGTCATTCTCCTCCTGACTTTTGCAGTCATCGCGCTGACTCTGCCCGCGCTGCATGAGGGAGCGGAAACCATCTTTAAGATCAAGCTATCTGAGGTCGTCTTTGGATTGATTGCGTTGGTCTTGCTTTTCAACTTCTATACGATCTATCAGCAGATTCTCATCAAGCGGCTTCGCCGCCAGCTCGCCGAGAAGCAGGGCCATTCCGACCTTCTGCGCAATCTGGCCATGATTGACCCATTGACCGGTCTGTACAACAGGCGTTTTGCCGAGCAACGCTTGGCGGCGGAGGTTGCTCGCTCAGAGCGCAAGGGACACCCCCTGACCATTCTTACGTTGGACTTGAACAATTTTAAACAGATCAACGATACATTCGGACATCCCGCCGGCGACCAGGTGTTGCAGGAATTTGCCGCCCGTCTGAACAAGGTGATCCGGGGAGCCGATTTGGCCGTGCGGTTGGGCGGCGACGAATTTCTTGTTCTGCTTCCGGAGTGTACCACGCAGCAGTTGCAACTTGTGCTCGGGCGCCTCGGGTCATCGGAAGTGGATTGGCGCGGCCAGAAGATTCCGGTCACCTTCTCGGCGGGATGGAAACAATATGAAATGGGGGAGCGCCCGGAGGAAATGCTGGGACGCGCGGATGAACTCCTGTATGCCAGAAAGCGGGCCGGCAAGAACACGCAAACGCCCAGCGACGAGCCTCAGGAAGCGTCCGGGCAGGGCCCTCAACGGGAGACGGGACCTGCGCCACTCAACGTCCTGGTGGATCTGACGTGCCCGCATTGCCACAAGAATAATTCGGTCGCGGTGGATGCCCATTCCGGAGCGAGTAACGCCGGCCCGCGAGAAGTGCAATGCGCCCACTGCAAGCAAGTGTGGGCGCCGGTCCTTTCCGGCCCCGTCCTGGCCGGACCGTTTCCCAAATGATCGCACTGGACAGAGGTGCGCCCTGTTCGGCGGCACGCGGCTGAACCAGTCAGGCACAACCATATTTCCTCCCTGGCTCCTTCTTCAATGTGCGCTTTTTGCATCCCGGTGGTTCTACCGGGACGCCCTCGAAAAATGCTCGTGGACCACCTTCCATTCCTTCCCCTGTCTTGCGAAGACGTGTGTGCCCCGCCCGCGGATCTTGCGCGCTTTTTGCTTGGTTCTGCCGGGGCGCCCTCGTCCGAGCTGCACGCTCCAATAGAACGTCGCCACCGCCGTCCCGCCGCTCACGGACACGTGCGGCTGCTCGATGTGGTACGCGAGCTTCGGCGCCCGCTTCAGGTAGTATTCAAACGTTTTGCGCAGCGCCCCCAGCCCGCGAATCCGGTGGTGCTTCGTTGACGAAAACCCCACGAACCCGCGATCAAACAGTTTCAGCGCGCTCCGCACGTCGCCCCGGTTGATCGCCCGCACCTGTTCCCGTTCCAAATGCAGAATCTCCCTACGCACGCTCTTCGCCATCGCCCACCTCCATTCTCCTCCCCCGCCAGGCGGCCCTGCCTGTTCCGCCTGCCTGCCCCGACTTGGTCGGGGCCCCGGCCCTGCCGGGGATCTGCTCGGGAGCCCGATAATACACGCGCCCGCTTTCGCATCCCATCTCGAACCATCCCTCCGGAACGCGCACCATCTCCGGCTCGATTGCCCCCGCCTGTGCTCCATGCAATTTTCCCAAGCTTGCCATCAGTCATTCCTCAACGCATCCCTCAACGCGGCCCATTGTAATGGCGGGGCCGGAA
>QHYF01000457.1 GCA_003224075.1 Acidobacteriota bacterium | reverse complement strand
AAATTTTGGCCGTGCAAAACGTTTTTACCGACCGGCGGGCCTATGTGAGCGCCTCCACCTATGACATCGAGACGGAAACGAGCAGCTCGGCAAAGCAGCGTAAACAAAGGAACCTCGAAGAATACAAAAAGGAAAGCACCACCGCCGAAATGCCCGACGGCAAGAAACAAACTTTTAAGGATTACGACGAGCTCGAAAAAACTTATAACGACCTGAAAAACGAGCGCACCCAACTGAGCGCGGAGCTCGGCGAATTGATCAAGCCGGTCAACCAGAAGAAAGAATTGATGGATGCGTACGTCACCGATCACATGGTGAATCTCACGCCACCGCAACTCACAGGCTTGCAGAACAAGGCGGAAGCGTGGACTCCCAAAATCCTCCAGATCAATGTGCCGGAAGCGAATATCGTCGACCGCTGCGAGTCCTGTCACATGGGAATTCGCGAACCCGTCAAACTCACCGCGGCCGCGATGTCCCTCAAAAGCAAAAAATCCGACGAGTATGCGCGCGCCTTCACTAGTCACCCTGAACCTGACCTATTGAAAATTCACGATCCCGATAAATATGCTTGTTCGCCTTGCCACCAGGGCAACGGGCGCGCAACCACCAGCGTTGAAAAAGCGCACGGCACCTACGAGCACTGGCTCTGGCCGCTCTTCTCCAGGGGGAACATGGAAGCGGGCTGCCAGACTTGCCACGCCGCCGACATGGACGTGTTGAGCAACGACGTAGGTTCGACCGTAAGCTATGGCAAATATCTCTTCCGCCAGCGCGGTTGCGTGGGATGTCACCGCTTCGAAGGCTACGACAAGGAACCCGAAGATTTGCTTTCCATCGCCCAGCAGGTCAAGCAACTTGAACAAGAGAAGAAGGACAACAGCAAGCAAGCGAACGATTTAATGAAACGGGCCGATGCTGCTGCGTCCAATGAAGAAGCCAACCGCCTCAATGATCGTGCCGTCGCTCTCAAGGTCGCCAACAGCAAGCTCGATCTCCGCATCGTCCAGCTTGATCGCACCAGCAAGAGCCTCCTCCAGGACATTAAAAAGGTCGGCCCCAATCTCAAGGACGTGCGCTTGAAGTTGAACCGCGATTGGATCCCCGTGTGGCTGAAAAAGCCGAGCGACTTCCGCCCTACGACCAAAATGCCGAACTTCCGCCTCAACGATGGTCAAATCAAGGCCATATCTGCCTACATCTGGCAGTCGGGCCTGACGGATTCGTTGCCCAAGCACAAGCCCGGCAATGCCGCCCACGGCAAAGAGCTTTTCGAAACGCGCGGATGTCTTGGATGTCACTCCATTGGCGAGGGCGACCAGATGCAGGGTGCCGGCTTCGCCGCAAATCTCACGCGCGTCGGCGAAAAGGACAATTACGATTACCTGGTTCGCTGGGTCCACAACGCCCGCGAACGCACTCGTCCTTATTGCCCGTATGAGAAAAAAGATGTCGGTCCCGAAGATTACAAAAAGAAAGGCCTGCCCTTTGTGTTTGACCTGGACCACAGCAAGTGCCCCAACGACAGCCACGAACTCCAGGTCCAGAACATGACCGTCATGCCTAGCCTCCGGCTCTCCCCATCGGACGCCGAGGATGTTGCCAGCTATCTCGTCACGCTGAAAAAGCAATCGCCGTCCTCGTTCCCCGATGCCTCGTTCATGGACGATCCGAATCTGAAGGACGAGGGCAAGCGCTGGATCCGCCACTTCGGCTGCGCCGGCTGTCATGAAATTTCCGGTCTCGAAGACGAAGGCCGCATCGGCACCGAACTAACCTTTGAAGGCAGCAAGCCGGTCGAGCGCCTCGATTTTGCATTGCTGACCGAAGTGGCCCAGCGCGGCGGCCGCGAACCTATCACCGATTCCGATGACCTCGCGCGTCTCCCCGAAGGCCCCGCAAAACAGCCCTGGTACGACCACAAAGGCTTCTTTGAGCACAAATTAGCCGAGCCGGATATTTGGGACAAGGGCAAAATCAAGCCGGAAACTGAAAAGCTGCGCATGCCTAATCTGCACCTCAGCAAAGACGAAGTTCAGGCCCTCACCACTTTTCTCCTCGGCAGCCAGGAGAATCCTCTCCCCGCAAGCTATCAATATCGCCCCTTGGATTATCGCCACGATATTCAAGAGGGTTGGTGGATCGTGAAGAAATATAACTGCGTGGGTTGCCACCAACTTACCCCCGGCCAGAAGACTGCCCTGATGGGAATGACCCGTTATCAGGGGCCCGACGGACAGGAGCAGCTCCCTCCAAAGCTCCTCACCGAGGGCGCGCGCGTCGATCCCGAGTGGCTGCTGCGCTTCCTGAAAAACCCGGCGCTCAACGATAAGGACACCAATCGCAATGGCGTGCGCTCCTATCTGCAAGTCCACATGCCGACCTTCTCTTTTTCCGAAAACGAGCTCGGCAAACTCGTCCGGTTTTTCCAGGCC
>QHYF01000456.1 GCA_003224075.1 Acidobacteriota bacterium | reverse complement strand
GAGTTCCTCAGGCGGCAGAGCGTCTTTGTTTTCCAGTGCGACCCATTGAGCGCGAGCCAGGTAGGGCGCCGGAATGATGTTTGGCCGCTCGGTCAGCTCAACAAAATTCTCCGGCGACGCTTTGAAGGATAGCCAGACCGAAGCCGGCTCGAGGGGCGCGGCGGCAAACATTTTTCCGCCGACTTTGAACAGCAGGTCGCTGCCCCACTGGATTTGTTCCGTGCCGCCAGGGAAGGACAGGCAGAGTTCGCGCAGCCAATCGACGTTCACAGGCTAGAGTCTAGGATACCAGCCGCAACTCTCTCAACGGAAAACTCCGGGGTCGGAAAAGCGCTGAACACGTTTGCCTTAAGCGTGTGCGTAGTTGCCGTGTACTACGGCATCCTGACGATTTGGTTCTGGAACATGATCCCGACGGTAAGTCACCAAGGGCTGAGGGGGAATAAACTAGCGAATCCAAATTGAAAGGCCGGAGGAATGCGTCCTCCGGCCTTTTTCTTAGGAATGTCGGTCAAGGGCCCCGCATCTCGTGCGAGGCCCTCGCCGGATAAAGCGCTATCTGCCGCCCCAGCGGTACACGACGCCCGCCTCGATCCGCGCGTTGTTCTGCCGGGTCCCGGCAAAGTGCGTGTACATGTACTCGACCTGGATCAATCGGATGGCAACATGCTCCGTGAACTTATAATCGGCCCCGCCTCCCAAAGTCATCGCAAAGGAATTAGCGGTGCCACCGCCGCTGCCCCCGAAGTGTTGGCCGCCGAAGAGCACTTGAGCGAAAGGGGTCAATGATCCGTACGAGCGGTAAGCCACCTTAGGCCCAAACAAGTAATTGATCGCATGGGCGCTGACGCCAGATGGCAGGCCAGTCACTTTGCATGCGCCAAAGTCACCGACCACGCCGAACCAGTCATTCAGGTTCCCTGCGATGGAGCCACCCCCGCCCTGGCAATTACTTCCTCCAGGATTCAAACGGAGGTACTGATATCCGCCGAATACCTCGGCCTTGGGTGCTTCCTGGGCCATGGCCGGAGCCGCGATGAACAGGATAACTACTCCGAGAATGAGCAAGCTGCGCATATCTCCTCCTGCGAAAGAATTATGCTGGGAATACGCACCATCATCTCAGGGATAGCCACAGCAATTCAAGGAGCGTTTGACTCCTCTTTCCTACTGGTTAACAGGGCCGGACGGAGTGCCGGCGACGCGTCCGCACCGGATGCTTGCTTTCGCACCCCCAGTGTGGTCCCAAATTGCTTTGTCACTTTACGAATTCGGACTGCTCGCCCTTCGACCAGGGGTCATAGGTCAGCGCGAATTGCAGGCGATCGGGGATGGGCGGATGCGAATAGAACAGGAAGACGGCTACGGGATTGGGCTCCGGATCCGCCAGGTCCACGTCGCCAAGGATCTGAAACGCCTGTGCCGCCACCTGGTTCGAATCCGGCGTGAGTCCGTGGGTGACCTCGAGGCCATACTGGTCGGCTTGATGCTCATAGTGGCGGCTGCACGCGCTGGCGATGGGACTGGCAACGAAAAAAAAGATGGAGAGGAGCAGCAGCAGGGCTGGCAGAGACGCCCAATCGTCGAGGCCGCGGATTCCCCATTTCGCGCCCCAGCGGCCAAGCACCCAGCCGATGCAGCGATAGCAGAGATAGAAGAGCACGAACAGGAACACGGCGCCGAAAGCGAGCAGCTTGGGGATATGCTCCAGGACGTAATGGCACATCTCATGGCCGGCGACGTAAACGATTTGCGGAGTGCTCATTTTGGCGATGGTGGTATCAAATACGACCACGCGCTTCGAGGCCCCGAAACCAGTCACGTAGGCGTTCAACGCCGTCGTCTTCTCGGCCGCGCCCATCCAGAACATGCGCTCCGGCGGGATGTCTTCTCCGGCGCGCTGCACCATCCGTTCAAGGCTGGCAGCGAGGGCGGGATCCTTCTGCTGCAGGGGCT